>JAQXNP010000040.1 GCA_029098065.1 Clostridiales bacterium
GACCCCCTCATCAACCGTTATCACGCTCTGGCCCTGAAGGCGGCCACCGCCGAGGAGCTGGATATCATTGATAAATACGCTTTCCGGATCAATGACATTCTCAAAGCCTATCTGAAGAGCTTCAATATTGACCTGATCGACTTCAAACTGGAGTTTGGCCGCCTGCCTGACGGCACCATTGTACTGGCGGATGAGATCAGCCCCGACACCTGCCGTTTCTGGGATGCCACCACCGGAGCGCATCTGGACAAGGACCTGTTCCGCCGGGATCTGGGCGGTGAGGAAGAGGCGTACCGCGAAGTGCTCTCCCGTCTGCTCGGTGAGTGATATGGCGGATATTTGGGATAAGCTTCACGAGGAGTGCGGTGTCTTTGGAATCTATGATGTGGGCGATATCGAGGACATCATCTCCGATACCTATTACGGTCTCTATGCTCTTCAGCACCGGGGACAGGAGAGCTGCGGCATTGCGGTCAATGACGACGGTGTTATTCAGCTCCATAAAGACGTGGGCCTGGTCAGCGAGGTGTTCAGCCGGGAGGTGCTGGAACGCCTGCCCCGGGGCCGGATGACGGTGGGACACTGCCGCTATGCCACAACCGGCACCCAGTCCGCCTCCAACGCCCAGCCTTTGGTGGTGCGCCATGTGAAGGGCTCCATGGCCCTGGCCCACAACGGCAATCTGACCAACGCCGCCGAGCTGCGGCGGGAATACGAGCTCCAGGGAGCCATTTTCCATTCCACCAGTGACACGGAGGTCATTGCCTACACCATCACCCGGGAGCGGCTGACAAGCCCCTCTATCCAGGACGCTGTGGTGGCCGCTATGGACAAGATCAAGGGCGCCTATTCCCTGGTCATTATGTCCCCCCGGAAACTGATTGCCGCCCGGGATCCCAAGGGCTTCCGCCCGCTGTGCATGGGCCGGCTGGGCAAAAGCGTGGTCTTTGCCAGTGAGAGCTGTGCGCTGGACGCCATCGGGGCGGAATTCGTCCGGGATATTGAGCCCGGCGAGGTGGTGGTAGTCACGGACGGCGGAGCGGTGGAGTCCATCCGCACCCACTGCGGCCAGGAGACCCGGAGCGCCTGCATCTTTGAATATATCTACTTTGCCCGGCCCGATTCGGTGATGGACGGTTCCTCTGTCCATCAGGCACGGCAGCGGGCGGGGGCTCTGCTGGCCCTCAGTCATCCGGCCCAGGCCGACGTGGTGGTGGGCGTGCCCGATTCCGGATTGGACGCCGCCCTGGGTTATGCGCAGCAGAGCGGCATTCCTTACGGCATCGGTTTTTTGAAGAACAAGTACATTGGCCGTACCTTCATTGCTCCCAATCAGAAGCAGCGGGAGAACGATGTGCGCATCAAGCTCAATCCCATCGCCTCCACAGTGAGAGGGAAGCGGGTGGTGCTGGTGGACGACTCCATTGTTCGGGGAACCACCAGCCTGAAGATTGTCAAGCTGCTGCGGGAGGCCGGTGCCACGGAGGTACATATGCGCCTCTCCGCGCCTCCGTTCCGCTATCCATGCTACTTCGGCACCGATATTGACTCCAGTGAGAATCTTATCGCCTACAAGCACACCGTGGAGGAGATCGCGGAGATCATCGGGGTGGACTCTCTGGGCTATCTGCCGGTGGAGGATCTGCCCAAGCTGGTGCTGGGCGGGTGCAGCGGTCTGTGCGACGCCTGCTTCACTGGCTGCTATCCGGTGAAGCCTCCCGCGGCGGGGGCCAAGAGCAAATTTGAAAGTAAGTTTTCCGAAAATCCCGGCGACTGACATCATTTCTTTGGAGGGAGACCATGGAAAAGAGTTTTTCCGAAAGCTATAAGGCCGCCGGTGTGGATATCACTGCCGGCTATGAGTCCGTAGAGCTGATGAAGAAGCACGTGAAGCGCACCGTGATCCCCGGTGTGCTGGGCGGAATCGGCGGCTTCGGCGGTCTGTTTGAGCTGGACCTGACCGGTATGGAGCATCCCGTTCTGGTATCCGGAACCGACGGCGTGGGGACCAAGATCAAGCTGGCCTTTCTGCTGGACAAGCACGACACGGTTGGAATCGACTGCGTGGCCATGTGCGTCAACGATGTGCTGGCCTGCGGCGCCAGGCCGCTGGTCTTTCTGGATTACATCGCCTGCGGGAGGAACGTGCCCGAGCGCATCGCCGCCATCGTCTCCGGCGTGGCGGAGGGCTGCGTCCAGGCGGGCTGCGCCCTTGTGGGGGGTGAGACCGCCGAGCACCCCGGTCTGATGCCGGAGGACGAATATGACCTGGCCGGCTTCACCGTGGGCGCGGTGGACAAATCCAGAATCCTGGACATTCGTGAAATGAAAGCCGGGGATGTGATCCTGGCCTTGCCTTCCACCGGTGTTCACTCCAACGGGTTTTCTCTGGTGCGGAAGGTTTTTGACCTCGAGGGAACGGATCTTCACCGCTATGTCCCCGAGCTTGGGGGCGAGCTGGGGGAGTGCCTGCTGACTCCCACCCGCATCTATGTGAAGCCTGTTTTGAAGCTGATGGAGTCTGTGGCGGTCCATGGGGTCAGCCACATCACCGGCGGCGGTTTTTATGAAAACATTCCCCGCTGTCTTCCCGACGGCCTGCGGGCCCGCATCGACCGGAGCAGAGTCCGGGTGCTGCCAGTCTTTGACCTGATTGCCAGGGAGGGAAATATTCCGGAGCGGGATATGTTCAACACCTTCAACATGGGTGTCGGCATGGCCCTGGTGGTTCCCGCCGAGGAGGCGGACCGGGCCATGGCCATCCTGAAGGAGGAAGGCCAGGACGCCTATGTCATGGGTGAGATCGTCTCTGGCGAGAAAGGCGTGGAGCTGTGCTGAGGCGGGCGGCCGCACTGTCTTTCGGAGCGGGAGTTCTTATCTCCATCGGAGGCACAGTGTTTCTTTCCTGTGAAAATAGGATAGCGGGTGCGGTGCTGTTCTCTGTGGCGCTGTTGTCCATCTGCTGTTTGGGACTGTTCCTCTTCACCGGGAAAGTGGGATATCTGATGCAGGACCACAGTCCTGCCGCTGTGGGAGAACTTCTGGTCACCCTTGCGGGAAATCTGGCGGGAACGCTGGTGTGCGCGCTGCTCATCGCCGAGGCCAAGCCCGCCGCCGCGGAGGCGGCCCGGACTCTGTGCGGTCCCAAGCTGGCCCTGGAACCTCTCCAGGTGCTCATTGCCGCCTTTTTCTGCGGAATACTCATGTACACCGCTGTGGCGATCTATCGGGAAAAGGGGTCCCCGCTGGGGATCCTGTTCTGTGTACCGGTGTTTATTCTCAGCGGATTTGAACACTCGGTGGCTGATATGTTCTATTTCTTCTGCGCCGGCCAGTTCGGCCCCTCGGTATGGGTATTCCTGGCGCTGGCCGTGACCGGAAACACGCTGGGAGGACTGCTTCTCCCGGCCATTCGACTGACAGCGGGAGGGGAAAACCATGGCTGAGATCAAGATCGCCGTACTGGTGTCCGGAGGCGGGACCAATCTCCAGGCTCTGCTGGACGCCCAGGCCAGAGGGGAGATCCCCGGCGGCCGCATTTCTCTGGTGGTGTCCAGCAGACCGGGGGTGTACGCCCTGGAGCGCGCAGCCCGGGCCGGAGTCCCGGCTGAGGTGGTGGCCCGGAAGGATTTTTCCGACACTGACGCGTTCTGCGGCGCTCTGCTGGATACGCTCCGGCGTCACGATACCGGCCTGGTGATTCTGGCCGGGTTTTTGTCCATTCTGAACGAGACCTTTATCCGGACCTATCCCAACCGGATCATCAACATCCACCCCAGCCTGATCCCTTCTTTCTGCGGGAAGGGCTATTACGGCCTGAAAGTCCATGAGGAGGCTCTGGCCCGGGGAGTGAAGGTAACGGGAGCCACCGTCCACTTCGTGAACGAGGAGCCGGACGGCGGGCCCATTATCCTTCAGAAAGCGGTGGATATCCTGCCGGGGGACACTCCGGAGGCGCTGCAGAAGCGGGTCATGGAGCAGGCGGAGTGGAAGCTTCTGCCCCGGGCGGCGATGCTGTTCTGCGCCGGGCGGCTCTCGGTGGAGGGCCGGACTGTGCGGATCACAGAAGAATAGGTGGTACAGCTCAGGAGGAGCCTGTTCGGGCGGGGGTGCCCCGCCCGTCTTTGATGGAATGAAAATAATCGAGGAGGAAACTGTGGATGATGCAAGATCTGACGGAACTGCTCTCGGGCAACCCCTATCCCGGACGGGGGATCGCCCTGGGCCGGTCTGCCGACGGGAAACGGGCAGCGGTGGTCTATTTTATCATGGGGCGCAGTGAAAACAGCCGAAACCGGGTTTTTGAAGAGACGGAGGACGGCATTCGCACCAAAGCCTTTGATGAGAGCAAAATGACCGATCCGTCCCTCATTATCTATCATCCGGTCCGGATGGTGGGCCGGGAACTGGTGGTCACCAACGGGGACCAGACGGACACGGTGGTGGAAGGACTCAAGAGGGGACAGTCCTTTGAAGAGGCTCTGCGGACTCGGCAGTTTGAGCCGGACAGCCCCAACTGGACCCCCCGTATTTCGGGTCTGCTGGCCCCGGACGGGAGCTATAAGCTCTCCATTTTGAAAAGCGCCGATCCGGAGGGCTCGGGCTGTGAGCGCCAGACCTTTGAGTATCCCGGTCTGCCCGGTGTGGGGCATTTTATCAGTACCTACGAGACGGACGGTGATCCGCTGCCCTCCTTCCGGGGAGAGCCCCGCCGGATTGCCCTTGGGAATGAGACCGCCGGTGAGCTGGCCCGAAAGGTTTGGACCGCCCTCAACGCCGATAACAAGGTCTCTCTCTTTGTCCGCACGGTGGAGCTGAGCGGCGGGAAAACCGACACCGTGATCATCAACAAACATCAGGAGGGCTGAACATGACCGAACTGGAACTGAAATACGGCTGTAACCCCAACCAGAAGCCGGCGCGGATCTTTATGCGGGAGGGGGAGCTCCCCCTGCAGGTTCTCAATGGGAAGCCTGGCTATATCAACTTCCTGGATGCCCTCAACTCCTGGCAGCTGGTCAAGGAACTGAAGGCGGCCACCGGACTGCCCTCCGCGGCGTCCTTCAAGCATGTATCTCCGGCGGGGGCCGCTGTGGGTGCGCCGCTTACCGAGGTGGACCGGCAGATCTACTTTGTGGAGCCCGATGCCGAGCTGAGCCCCATCGCCTGCGCCTATATCCGGGCCAGGGGGGCGGACCGGCTGTGCTCCTACGGCGACTGGGCCGCTCTGTCTGATGTGTGCGATGCCGCCACCGCCCAGTATCTGAAGGCTGAGGTCTCTGACGGCATCATCGCCCCCGGCTACACCGACGAGGCCCTTGCTATCCTCAAGACCAAGAAAAAGGGCAATTATACCGTGGTTCAGATCGACCCGGACTATGTTCCCGTTCCTCTGGAGCAGAAAGATGTGTTCGGCATCACGTTCGAACAGGGACATAACGACAGCCGGATCGACGAGGCTCTGCTGGAAAACATGGTGACCCAATGCCGCGACCTGCCCCAGAGCGCCAGGACCGATCTGCTGGTGGCGCTTATTGCGCTGAAATACACCCAGTCCAATTCCGTCTGCTATGTGAAGGACGGACAGACCATCGGTGTGGGCGCCGGCCAGCAAAGCCGCATTCACTGTACCCGCCTGGCGGGTCAGAAGGCGGATAACTGGTGGCTGCGCCACCATCCCAAGGTGCTCGCGCTCCCGTTCCTGGAGGGGATCCGCCGGCCCGACCGGGACAACGCCATCGACCTCTACATTTCGGAAGAGTGGGAGGATCTGCTGGCGGAGGGCAGCTGGCAGAACACTTTCCGCACCCGGCCCGAGCCCCTCACCGCGGAGGAGAAAAAAGAGTGGCTGGCTGAGCAGACCGGCGTGGCCCTGGGCTCTGACGCCTTCTTCCCCTTTGGGGACAACGTGGAGCGGGCCCGGAAATCCGGCGTGCAGTACATCGCCGAGCCCGGCGGTTCCATTCGGGATGATCACGTCATCAGCACGGCGGACAAGTACGGTATGACCATGTGCTTTACCGGTCTGCGTCTGTTCCATCATTGAGAGGGGAGCGGGGAACTATGCGCATTTTAGTGGTAGGAAGCGGCGGCCGTGAGCACGCCGTGATCCGCAAGCTGAAAGAGGACCCGGCAGCCAGCGAGATTTTCGCCGCCCCCGGCAACGGAGGCATTGGATATGACGCGGTGTGTGTGCCCATCGCCGCCACCGACGTAGACGCCATCGCTGAGTGGGCCGCCCGGGAGAAGATGGACTATGTGGTGGTCACTCCCGACGATCCTCTGGCACTGGGACTGGTGGACAAGCTGGCTCAGCGGGGAATTCCCGCCTTCGGTCCCACCGAGGCCGCCGCCCAGATCGAAGCCAGCAAGGCCTTTTCCAAGGATCTGATGAAGAAATATCACATCCCTACCGCCGCCTACGAGACCTTTACCGACGTGGAGAAAGCCAGAGCCTATGTGGAGGCCAACCGGACCTGGCCTCTGGTGGTCAAAGCTTCCGGTCTGGCCCTGGGCAAGGGCGTCCTCATCTGTCAGAACAAGACTGAGGCTCTGGCTGCAGTGGAGGAGATGATGGTGGGCGGCAAATTCGGCGCTTCCGGAACCACGGTTGTCATCGAGGAATTTCTCACCGGGCCCGAGGTCTCCGTTCTCTCTTTCACCGATGGAAAGACCATCGTGCCCATGGTTTCCTCCATGGACCACAAGCGGGCTCTGGACGGGGATCAGGGCTTGAACACCG
>JAQXNP010000041.1 GCA_029098065.1 Clostridiales bacterium
CTCCATGCAGTCCTTGAAGCCCTGGCGGTCCTCCGCCTTGCGGATGGACTCGGGGCTGGTGCCCAGCAGGCGCACGCCGTACTTCTCCAGGGTGCCGTCCTCGTACAGGGCCATGGCCAGATTCAGGCCGGTCTGGCCGCCCAGAGTGGGCAGGATGGCATCCGGACGTTCCTTCTCAATGATCTGGGTCACCGAGGCGATATTCAGCGGCTCAATATAGACGTGGTCGGCGATGTCCTTGTCGGTCATGATGGTGGCGGGGTTGGAATTGACCAGGACCACCTCCACGCCCTCTTCTTTCAGGGCCCGGCAGGCCTGAGTTCCGGCATAGTCAAACTCGGCGGCCTGTCCGATGACGATGGGGCCGGAGCCCAGCACCATCACCTTGTGAATCTTCGGATCTCTGGGCATTATCGAGCCCCCCCTTTCTCCATGGAAGAGACAAAGCGGTCAAACAGATATTCCGTATCCATGGGGCCCGGAGATGCCTCCGGGTGGAACTGTACGGTAAAGCAGTTTTCTCTCACATATTCCAGGCCTTCCACACCACCGTCATTCACATTGATATGGGACACCCGGGCCACCGCCGGGTCAACTGTTTCGGCCCGGACGGCATAGCCGTGATTCTGGGAGGTGATATAGACCCGGCCCACCGCCAGATCTTTCACCGGATGGTTTCCGCCCCGGTGGCCGAACCGCATCTTCCGGGTCTCCGCCCCGGTGGCCAGCGCCAGAAGCTGGTGGCCCAGGCAGACGGCGAACATCGGCACCTCGGACTCATACAGCTTCTTTACCTCCCGGATGATCTCCGGGTTGTCGGCGGGATCCCCGGGGCCGTTGGAGAGCATCACCCCGTCAAAACCGCCGTCCAGCAGCGTCTCCGCGCTGGTATGGGCGGGAAAAGTCGTCACTGTACAGCCGCGCTCCAGCTGGCAGCGGATCAGGGTTGCCTTCACACCGAAATCCATCAGGGCGACTCGGAACCGCTCTTCCCCCTGCGCCGGAAAGAGCTCCGGTTCGGAGCGGGTCACCCGCTCCACTGTTCCCCGGACCCGGTAAGCTTTGATCCTGGCGAGGGCCTCGTCCATAGAAAAATGCTCCGCGCAGGTGATCATGCCGTTCATGGTCCCCTGAGTGCGGAGTAAACGCGTCAGCGCACGGGTGTCCACATTCTGGATCCCCGTGATATGATGTTGTTTCAGGTAGTCGTTCAGATCATCTTCCCGGCGGAAATTGCTGCCCCGCTGGGCCAGATGCCGGACAATAAAGGCCTCTGCCCAGGGCCGGACGGATTCATCGTCCTCGCTGTTGACCCCGTAATTGCCGATAAGGGGATACGTCATGACGATCCCCTGTCCCGCATAAGAAGGATCCGTCAGAATCTCCTGATACCCGGTCATAGAGGTGTTGAACACCATCTCACAGACTCGATCAGCGGTATCTCCGATGCTCTCGCCCCGGAAGACCGCCCCGTTTTCCAAAATGAGAGTGGCTCTCATGCCTTGCCTCCCGCCTTTCTTTCCCTGTCGTTATCCGTTTGATTTTATCTCAAAATCCGGCAGTTGACAACATGAAATTTCCCCGTTTTTTCTGAAAATAAAAAATCCGTGGTTTTGGACAAAGGGCCGCGTCGTGGATTTTTTGATTCTTGTGAAACCGCCGGGAGCAGATCCACCGCAACCACCTCCGGCGGATTATAAAATCGGGGCAGACGTGTGCTCTCCCGGGCCAATCCCCGGCCCACAATCAGGGTCCCTCCCCCCTCCAGAACATAACTGCCTCCGGCATAGGCCGGAAACAGGCCCTGATCCGGAGCGATCAGACCGTTGATCAAACCGGGGATCCGCCATTGTCCCCCATGGGCGTGGCCCGCCAGAACCAGGTCAAAGCTCCCATAATCCTCCGCCCGTTCCGGGCGGTGCGTCAAAAGGACGGAAACGAGATCCCGGTCCAGGTCTCTTCCCAGTTCAGCCAGGGCATCCCGCCAGGCCGTCTCCCCCGCCGCCGGGTCCTCCAACCCACAGATCTGAAGGCGCTGGCCCCGGATTTCCACCTGCTCCCGGGATCCGGAAAGCACCGAAACGCCACAGCCGGCCAGCTTCTCTTTGATCTCCTCCGCCCGGCCGCTCAAAATCTCATGGTTGCCGGTAACGTAAAAGACAGGCCAGCGCTCCGCCAGGGCCTGAGCGGCCTCATAGGCCCGTCCGGCGTCTAACCGCCGGAAATCATCATCCACCCAGTCGCCGCCCAGGAGCACCAGATCCGGGCACTGCGCCTCCACCTCATTCAGCAGCTTGGCCTGCCCTTCCCCATAGTCACAGGAGTGCAGATCGGAGAGAAATACCATCCGCACCGGTTCGGACAGTTTATCCGTCTCCACTGAATACCGCTGTACAGTCAGCCCGTTGTCCAGCCCTTTCCCTGTAAAAACAGCCGGCACCGCCAGGGCCGCCAGCGCGGAAATTGTCTGTTTCCTGCTGCGTTTCAAATCCTCACCCCCATTTTTATTCTATCACAGTTTCTGGGCGCGGATCTGAATATTTCCTGACATTCTGCACCCGCATAATCAGGCGGAAACAGGCCATACTGTCCAGAAAAAGGAGGCGGCTTCCATGGTCATCGCGTTCCTGCGCACCATCATCCTCTATCTGCTCATCATCGTCGGTATCCGCCTGATGGGAAAACGTCAGGTGGGGGAACTGGAACCATCCGAGCTGGTGCTCTCCCTCATCATCGCCGACCTGGCCGCCGTACCCATGCAGGATTACGGAATTCCCCTGCTGGCGGGGATCATCCCCATCCTCACCCTTCTGGCCCTCACCATGCTCATCTCCGTTCTCTCCATGCGCAGCGTCAAATTCCGCTCCGTCATCTGCGGGAAGCCCTCCATTATTGTGGAAAACGGGCGTCTGCACCAGCGGGAAATGGCCAAAAACCGCTTTACGGTGGACGAACTCATGGAGGAACTGCGGATCAAGGGCATTACCGATATCTCCACTGTGAAATACGCCATTCTGGAAACCAACGGCCAGATCTCCGTTCTCCCCTACGCCGACCAGAAACCTCCCGCCGCCAGAGACTTAAATGTCGCCCCGGAAGATTCGGGCCTGCCGGTAGTCCTCATCAACGATGGCCGGGTTATGGACCGAAACCTGCAGCAGCGGGGCTATGACCGCTCCTGGCTCTCCAAGCAGCTCAAAGCCCATGGAGCCAGGAGGCCGGAAGACGTATACCTGCTCCTGGCCGATGAGCTGGGACGGGTCTATTTTGCCCCCAGGGAGGAGCAAAAATGAAGCGGGCCTGGATCGCGCTGGCCATTCTGCTGACCGTTTTGGCCGGCACTCTGTGCCACAGCTTTTATATCGAGCGGTTCACCGGAAATCTTATCCAGCTGCTGGAACTGGCCGAGAGCCGAGCGGAGGCGGGCGAATGGGACCTGGCGGAGCGACTCAGCCAGACCGCCCATGAGAAATGGGATAAAAAGGACGGTTACCTTCACGTTCTTCTCCGCCACAGTGATACCGATCAGATTTATATGGGCTTTTATGAGGTAGAGGAGTTCCTTCAGCGCCAGGAGGACGGCGAATACTCCGCCGCCAACGCCAAGCTCATCGCCCAACTGGAACTGTTATCGGAAGCCGAGCAGCTCAGCTTGAAGAATCTGTTTTGAGCCTTTACGCACGTTCCCGGATCGTCACTTCTTTTTCTCCCGTTTTCCGGCAGCCCGGGCATCAGATTCCGGAGGCCCCAAAGAAGAAACGGCCTGTTTGCCCGCCGCTTTCTCCCTGTCCCGCTATCCGCCGCCATGACGGAAGTTCTCCGTCAAATCACAGCAGACAGATAAAAAGAGACCGCTCCCATCCTTGGGAGCGGTCTCTTTCTGCCAGAGGTCATCGGCCCCTGTGTTTTTCCCGCTTCTTTTCCTGGCGGATCTGAAACTTTCGCTCCTCTTCCGCCTCCTGCGCTTCCCGGCTCTTTGCCTGACATGCCTGCTTTCCCGCTTCGCGCTGAAGCTTCAAGGCCTCCTGCGCCCTGGTCCCGACCGGAATTCCGGACAGCTGCCTGCGGGCCGCCGGCGGGCCCGCTTCGGATTGAGATGGTGCTCCGCCCTTCTCTCCTCCGCGGGCAGGGACGGACTGAACGCCAATTCCCTCCAGTGGGCCAGCAGCGTTTCATAAACCTTATAATCTTTGGGCTCTGCCCCAAAGCACACTTCGTAGCCTCCCTCTGTGTCACGCTCGTAAAGCACCGCCCAGAAGGGGTCATCGAAAAATACAGTAATGGTGCAGGTATCCGCCATGGGAATTCCTCCTTTTTCACTTTACCCGCGGGAAACGGACAACCAAGGAGGCAGGTTACTGACGGCGCTCGCCGCGCCCGGACTACCGACCGGGCCGTGTTTTTATCCCCGCGTATAGATCTGTTCTCGTCCCTCGAAAAACCGTCGTTTGTCCGAGGATTTTGACACCGTATGTTATCCGGTGTAGGACATCATTTTCCACTCTTCTACTTCCTATCTTTCCCATTCTCCCAACACTCCCATTTCTCCCTCTCTCCCCGTCATCCCCTCTCACCCTCGCCCAGCCAATCACTGCCCCGTTATCATGCCGCAAATAGCCCGTTTCCGGCTTTTGATACGGTTTGGGGGCAGATTTTGTGCTGGTTTGGGTAAAATTCTGAGGGTGCTGTGGCTGTACAGGGGCAATATTGGGGGTGTGTTTGGGGCAGATTTTGGGGCCGGTTTTGGGGTAAAAAAAGAAGAGTGCATTGGATTTTTTCCAATGCACTCTTTCATTTTCCCAAGGTCAAAATTAACGGACAAACCGCCATTTTTCAGGGGAGTGTATCATTGTCACTTTTCAGCCAGCAGCTTATTAAGCTCCGCCATAAACGTGTCGATATCCTTGAACTGGCGGTACACGGAAGCAAACCGGACATAGGCCACCTGATC
>JAQXNP010000042.1 GCA_029098065.1 Clostridiales bacterium
CAGGCTGGCCGCGTCGATCTCGCCGGTGCGCAGGGCGGCCAGACGGGCAGCCTCGTCACCGATGAGGTAGTAGGTGATGCCGTCCAGCTGCACCCGGTCGGCCTCCCAGTAGTCGGCAAACTTGTTGAGGCTGACATGGCTGTCAGGCACCCATTCGCCCAGGGTAAAGGGACCGGTGCCGCCGTCGGCCCGCATCAGGTCACCGTTCTCGGCGATGACGTCCTTGTCCACGATGGCACCGTAATTGGCGGTCAGGGTGCTCAGGAAGGCGGCGTTGGGCGCATCCAGCGTAAACTTCACGGTGTAGGTGTCCACCGCCTCCACGGAGGTGACGCCGCCGTAATAGCTGGACTTGCTGCCCAGAGCGCCGATATCGCCGGCGTCGGTTTTGCCCAGGATGCGGTCGAAGGTGTAGACCACGTCATCGGCGGTCATCTCGCGGCCGGAGTGGAACTTGACACCCTGGCGCAGATGGAAGATGTAAGTGGTCTCGTCGGGGATCTCCCAGCTCTCAGCCAGCTGGCCGTAGAAGTTCATGTCGGCGTCCATCTCCACCAGAGTCTCATAGAGCTGGTTGATGATGCGGAGGGAAGCCTCCTCGGAGATGGTGTGGGGGTCAAAGCCGGTGGGCTCGGAGTCGGCGCCCCAGCGGAGGATGCCGCCGGCAACAGGGGCGGTGTTTTCTTCCGCTGCGCCGGATTCCTGAGCAGGGGGGGTGGTTTCAGCGCTGGAACTTCCGCATCCGGCCAGAGCGCCCAAGAGCATGACGCCTGCGAGAGACAGAGACAGCCACTTCTTTACATTCATCGTGGAAAACCTCTTTTCTTTGATTAAATTGTATTTCACAAGGGGAGACCTTGCTCATACCATTGGGGGAGGGGTACGACCCAGCAGGGCATAGTGGACGGCGCGGCGGAACTCGTTGGAATTTCCGGGCGGCTCGCCCTCCATGCGGTAGAACTTGTTGGTGAGAATGACGGCGCCCAGGTTATGTTCCCGGCTGATCCAGATGCTGGTTCCGGTAAAGCCGCTGTGGCCGCAGCCGTCGGGGAAAGTGGGACCTTTGTCGAAGCCCAGTCCCCGCTCACAGATGGTTTCCTCCATAGCCCGGAGGAAACAGGGCCGGTCCGTGGTCAGATAAAACTGACACAGGCGGGTCAAAGCATTGGAAGTGGCGAAGACACCGGCGTGACCGCTGGCCCCGTTCCAGTAATAATAGGCGTTGCCGTCGTTGCAGAAGCCCCGGACTTCCACGCCGTTGGGCCGCCAGCCGCCGAAGGTGATCCCCCGCTCGGCGCACATTTCCTGTTCAATCTGATTGCCATAGCAGGAGGGGGCGCACAGGGCGGGCTCCACCGGACCATAGGCTATCTCCTGTCCCGCGATGGGCCTGATGTATCGCTCCAGCCCCTCCCGGAGAGTGAGGCCGGTGACGTGAGTGAAGATGAGCCCCATCAGCATGAAGTTCAAATCGCTGTATGCCATGCCGGTCTCGACCGGGGTGGAGGAGAGGACATGCTCCAGCACAGTATAGAAGTCCCGTCCGTCGGCATAGAAGGGATACCAGGGCACAATGCCGGAGGTGTGGGTCATCAGCTGCCGGATCGTGACGTTGGCCAGTCTCTGCCGGGTTACGGGGCCCGGCTTTTCCGGGGGAAGATGATCCAGAACCAGGTCCTCCGGCGTCAGCTTTCCCTCTTCCATGGCGAAGAGGATCATAGTGGTGCAGATAATCTTGCTTACCGAAGCCAAGTCAAACCAGGTTTCGGGGGTCACATCGCCGAAACTCTTGTGATAAAGGGTTTTCTGGCCGTCAAAAATCTGGCATACTGCCGAGGGGTAGTAACCTTTGGCCCGGTAATCTTCCAATATCTGATCGATTTCGGAAAAATCCATGAAACGTGTCTCCTGCCTTCTGCGTTATTGGACGTAAGGGACGTGTGATGTGAAAAAAGGTCACATATTCCACAGCATGAACCTGGAATACACGACCTTGTGCGGGAGGACGTCCTCCCAAACGTTTGCTCTGTTTCTCTTGGGTCCATGGTATCATAAATGAAATAGTTTTTCAACTGGGAACGCGGATATTTTGAAATTTTATTCTCGGTTCCCCTGGAGTGCCTGGATGATATCCCGTGTCGCCCGCAGGTTTGCCTCGGTCTGCGCCGGGCTGTGTTTGGCAATGCCCAGATACAGCAGATCCAGAATCAAAAGCCCTGAAGTCCGGGAAGTCATGGCGCCTACCCGAAGTTCCGGCTCCTCGCCGGGGATGTAAAGAGGGTAATCGGCCAGACGCGCCAGAGAACTGCGTCCGGCCCGGGTGATGGCAATGACCTTGCATCCCCGGTCCCGGGCGGCTTTGGCGGCCAATACCGTCTCCCGGGTCTCCCCGGAGTAGCTGATGGCGATGACAATGTCCTTCTCAGTCAGCAGAGAAGCGGTGGCCAGATTGGTGTGGACATCGGAATGATAAAAAGCGGGGATACCGATGCGGGAGGATTTGTAGAGGAAATCCATGGCCAAAAGGCCGGAGGCCCCCACGCCGAACAGGTGGATATGCCGTCCCGCACAGATTTCCTCCACTGCCTGGGACAGAATGGTGGGGTTGACCATCTGATAGGTGAGGGAGATATTCTGCAGGTGAATCCGCTCAGCCTTGCGGACGATGGTCTCCATGTCGTCGTTGTCCCGGATGACAGACTGGAAAGCATCGGGATCTTCCTGGCCGGATTCCTGTGCCAGAGTGAGCTTGAGATCGGTGAACCCCTGGAAACCCAGTTTTTGGGAAAAGCGAACGACTGCGGCGGGAGAGGAATTGCAGACCCCGGCAAACTCCTTGGCGTTCATACGGATGACCTTGTCGCTGTGTTCCAGCAGATAGGAGGCCAGCCGGCGCTCGGTTTCTGTCAGACTGTGCATTCCCGCTTTGATCAAAATTTTACAATCCACCACTCCTTCTCCGCCTTTCTTTTTGAAAAGTATATCAAAAATACGGGGAGAAGTCCAGCGGTTTTGAAATCTTGTTTTGGAATTTCGGACTTTTCCTTGAAATTTTGTTGACATACCGGGGGGGAATGGGATAGTCTAAAAGACAAAGCCCAAGATTAGGAGGCGGAGACATGGATGATTATCTGGCCGGACTGGCCACGGAACAGGTCAATGAGGAGACCCGGAACATTGACAGGTGCTCCACGCTGGAAATGGTACATATGATCAACCGGCAGGACGCCCTGGTGGCAGACGCCGTGGGCCGGGAGGCGGAGCATATCGCCCGGGCGGTGGATCTGATCTTCGGGCGCTTCCAGGCCGGGGGGAGGCTGATTTACCTGGGTGCGGGCACCTCCGGACGGCTGGGGGTGCTGGATGCCTCCGAGTGCCTGCCCACCTTCGGCGTGGATCCGGACATGGTTCAGGGTTATATCGCCGGGGGAGATATCGCCCTGCGCCACCCGGTGGAGGGGTGTGAAGACAGCCGGGAGGACGGCGTGGCCCTGATCAACAGCCTGAAGGTCAGTGAAAAAGACGCGGTGGTGGGCATCACCGCCAGCGGAAGCGCCCCCTATGTGCTGGCCGCGGTGGAGCGGGCCAGAGAGCTGGGGGCGGTGACTATCGGACTGTGTACCAACGCCCATTCCAGGCTGGAGGGGCTGTGCGACGTGACCATCGCCCCTCTGGTGGGGCCGGAGGTCATCTCGGGCTCCACCCGGATGAAGTCGGGCACCGCCCAGAAGATGGTGCTGAACATGCTGACCACCTGCTCCATGATCAAGCTGGGAAAGGTCTACGGGAACCTGATGGTGGATCTGAAGGCCAGCAATCAGAAGCTGGAGGACCGGGCCCGGCGGCTCATCATCCACGCCACCGGCGTGGACGCCGGGGCGGCGGGAGATTACCTCCAGAAAGCCGGCGGCCACGTGAAGCTGGCGATTCTGATGATCAAGACCGGGCTGGAGGCCGGCCCGGCCCGGGAACTGCTGGACCGCTGCGGCGGCCGGCTGGCCCAGGCCATCGAGGCCGGGGAGGGGACAAAATGAGTATGATAGGCACTGTGCGGGAGAAGCCGGTCCGCCGGGTGGTGGGCATGATGTCGGGCACCTCGGTGGACGGGGTGGACGCGGCCCTGGTGGAGATCGGGGGCAGCGACAGCCGGCCGGAGGTCCGGCTGCTGGCCTTTGAGAACAAGCCCTATCCGGCCCGGGTGAGGGAGAAGATCTTTACTCTTTTCCGGCCTGAGACCGCCACCGTGGACAAGGTGGGCTACATGAACTTCCTGCTGGGGGAGCTCTATGCCCGCTCCGCCCTCTCCGTGATTGAAAAGGCCGGTCTGAAGCCGGGGGATGTGGATCTCATCGGCTCCCACGGCCAGACCATCTGGCATGAACCCCGGCCCTGCGGGGAGGACGGCTTTCCCATCCGCTACACCGTACAGATCGGGGAGGGCGCGGTCATCGCCCAGCGCACAGGGATCCTCACCGTGTCCGACTTCCGGGTGGCCGACATGGCGGCGGGAGGCCAGGGGGCGCCGCTGGTGCCCTTTTCCGAATACCTCCTCTACCGCCGGGAAGACGCTGCCATCCTGCTTCAGAACATCGGCGGGATCGGGAATATGACCGTCCTGCCCGCCGGGGCCCGTCCCGAGGAGGTCTACGCCTTTGACACCGGTCCGGGCAATATGATCATTGACGCGGTGGTGTCCGCCCTGACCGGCGGGCGGGATACCTACGACGCCGGCGGCGCCCGGGGCGCCCGGGGCCGGGTGTGCCAGGAGCTGCTGGAGCTGCTCCAGCGGGATGAATATTACACCCAGCCCCTGCCCAAGACCACCGGGCGGGAGCATTTCGGCGTGCAGTATACCGGGGAGATTCTGGCCTGGCAGAAGGCCCACGGTCTGTCCGATGATGACCTGGTGGCCACGGTCACCGACCTCACCGCCTGGTCCATTTCCGCCGCCTATGAGCGGTACGTTCTGCCCAAGTACCGGGCGGCGGAGCTGGTGGTGGGCGGCGGCGGCAGCTATAACAGGACTCTGATGGGCTTTTTGAAACGGCGGATGGCCCCCCATGGGGTCCGCGTGTGCGTCCAGGAGGATCTGGGGTGGAACAGCGATGCCAAAGAGGCGGTGGCTTTCGCCCTTCTGGCCGACCGGTGCGTCCGGGAGCAGGCCAACACCCTGCCCAGCGTCACCGGTGCGAACGCGCCGGTGGTCATGGGGAAGATCTCCCTGCCGGGAAGGAGGTAAGGCGGAATGGAACTCAGGCTGGTTCGATCCGGGGCGGAGCCCCCGGAGGGGTGCGCGGAGATTTTCCGGAACTCGGCCATCCATGACCGCTATTTCCGGGACCCGGGCCGGCTGGAGAACTCACTCCGCCGGGCGGCGGCGGCCGGGGAACTGTATCTGGCGCTGGACGGGGCCGGCCGGGCGCTGGGGGCCATGCGGGTGGTGATGGGCGGTTTCTGCGGCCTGTATCCCTATCTGAGCCTCATCGGGGTCCGGGACGGCTGCCGGGGGGAGGGCGTGGGAGCCTTCCTGATGGAAGAGCTGGAGCGCATGGCCCGGACCGCCGGAGCCCGACGGGTGATGCTGATGGTCAGCGATTTTAACGAAGGCGGCCAGCGTTTCTACCAGCGGCTGGGCTACTGGAAGCTGGGAGAACTGCCAGACGCGGTGAAAGAGGGCATTACCGAGTTGGTCATGGTCAAGGACCTGATATGAAAACGGGCCCGGTTTCAAACAAATGAGAGAAAAAGGTCCTGGGATCATTTGGTCCCAGGACCTTTTTGACGGAGCCCGGTGGGCGGCGTTCCGGCCTCCTGTGGCTCCGGGAGGGGAGATGTCCGCCGGAGAACGGAGAGAAAAAAGAGCAGGGCGGCACCCGGGCGGGAGGGTATGGCGGCGGGCTGCATCGGAATGGAAATTTTTTGATCCTCGCACCGGGAAGCCGGAGGGCAAAACAGAACGGACAGTCATGAGACTGCCCGTTCTGCGGCGGAGCAAAAAACAACAAAACCGAACTCCAAGGTTCGGTTTTGTCTGAATCTGGTGGAGATAAGCGGGATCGAACCGCTGACCTCTTGAATGCCATTCAAGCGCTCTCCCAGCTGAGCTATACCCCCAACTTGACCACAGGAACTCCCGCGGAACGTGTTGTATTCTACCAGAACTTCGGGCGCTTGTCAACAACTAATTTTCCGATCTGGAAAAATACTGCGCTTTTTCTGATAATTTCTGCCCTCCCGGGTACACTGTTTCCGAAAGGGGAGCGTGAGCGGATGCTGAACACCCTGATTGACGATTCCCTGTCGGTCATCATCCCGACGTGCGAGCTCATGGGGATCTTCGTGGTGACAGTCTCTGCCCTGGCCTGCTTCTGGCGGTATCTCCGCGGACTGGCCACGGGAGCCGCGCGGGAGGTCAAATCCCGCCTGGCTGCCGGTCTGGCTTTGAGTCTGGAGTTCAAAATGGCCGCCGAGATCCTGAAAACGGTTCAGGTCCGGGATCTGGAGGAACTCACGGTACTGGGGGCGGTCATTGTCCTGCGGGCCGTACTGTCCCTCCTCATTCACTTTGAAATGGAGCCCGCCGGCTTTCCCCGTCAACATGGAGGTAATGGAACATGAGAAAACATGACCTGTGTGCCATTCTGCTGAGCCTGTGCCTGCTGGCCGGATGCAGCGGCGGGACTGCATCGGTCACCCCGTCGCCCCGTCCCACCGCCGCCCCGGTGCCCGGAGTTGGGATGGAGGTAAAAACGGGGTTGGCCATGGTGGCCGATCTGGGGCAAAGCAAATCCGCCGACGGCGGACAGGAGGGCACTGTCTTGGCGGATATGATCCTGGTGGCCCTGACAGTCACGGAAAAGGGAGTCATCGATTCCTGCGTCATTGACGGCGTCCGGGCCCAGATGGGCCTTGACGCCTCGGGCAGACTGACCACTGCTGCAGACACAAAGTTTCCCAGCAAGAACGAGTTGGGGGAGAGCTATGGCATGAAAGGTGCTTCGTCCATCGGTCGGGAGTGGAGCGAGCAGGCAGATGCTTTTGCGCGCTATGCCCAGGGTAAGACGGTGGAGGAGTTGAAAGGTATGTCTCTGGACGCCGATGGCCGGCCAGCGGAGGCTGATCTGACAGGTTCGGTGACGCTGAAGGTGGGGAATTTCCTTGCGGCCATTGAAAAGGCGGCGGCCAGTGCTGCCTACCGGGGGGCGCAGCTGGGGAATGAACTGAGGCTGGCGTCCATCACTGCCGCGGACAAGAGCAGGGATGCCGCCGGGGGAGAGGCGGGTCTGGTCCAGATCAGCACCACGGCGGCGGCGGTGACCCTGGCCGGGGAAAACATCACCAGCTGTATTCTGGACGGAATCCAGGCGGAGACTGCGTTTGACACCGCGGGCCGGCTCACCGGCGATCTGACTGCTCCCATCCGCTCAAAAAACGAGCTGGGGGAGGAGTACGGCATGAAAAAGAGCTCGGCTATCGGCAGGGAATGGAATGAGCAGGCGGCCGCCTTCTCTGAGTATGTCCGGGGCAAGACGGCGGGGGAGGTGTCGAGACTCTCCGTCACCGGAGAAGGCCGGCCCTCCGACGCCGATCTGGCCGCCACAGTGACCATTCGGGTGGGAGATTTCCTGGAATTAATCCAGAAAGCGGCAGGGTGAGGAAAACTCTGGCCCTGGCTCTGGTTTGCTGCCTGCTCACCGGCTGTTCCGCCCGGGCGGCGGGACAGAACCGGTATGAAGCCAGCTTTCTGGGCCTGTTTGACACGGTGACCACCATCGTCGGGTATGCGGACTCGGAAGAGGAATTTCGGGCTCAGGCCCAGAGTATCTGTGACAGACTGCTGGAGTATCACCAGCTGTTTGACATCTATCAGGAATACCCCGGAATCAGCAACCTGAAAACCGTCAACGACCGCGCGGGCGGGGGGCCGGTCAAAGTGGACAGGGCCGTCATGGATCTGCTGTTGTTCTGCCGGGAGATGGCCGGGGCCACCAGCGGAGCGGTGGATGTGACGCTGGGAGCGGCCCTGGCGCTGTGGCATGACGCCCGGGAGGCCGGAGTGGACGATCCGGAACACGCCG
>JAQXNP010000043.1 GCA_029098065.1 Clostridiales bacterium
GACGGCATCAAGGCCGCTGAGCTCCAGGCCGAATACGCCGAACTGGGGGGCTATGAGTCCGAGTCCGACGCCTCCCGGATCCTCCAGGGCCTGGGCATCCCGGTGTCCATGCACCAGGACACCATGGCCAACCTGGACGGACGGCTGAAGGTGAAGGTGTTGCTGGCCCAGGCGCTGTTCGGAAACCCTGACATTCTGATGATGGACGAGCCCACCAACAACCTGGACATCGCCGCCACCGACTGGCTGGAGAACTTTCTGCTGGATTTCCCCGGCACCGTCATCGTGGTCAGCCATGACCGGCATTTCCTGAATACCATCTGCACCCACATCGTGGATATCGACTATAACAAGATCAAGATGTATGTGGGCAACTACGATTTCTGGTATGACGCCTCCCAGCTCATGCAGAACCTGATGAAGAACCAGAACAAGAAGAACGAGGAAAAGGCCCAGGAACTCAAGGAGTTCATCTCCCGCTTCTCCGCCAACAAGTCCAAATCCAAGCAGGCCACCGCCCGGCGCAAGCTGCTGGAGAAGATCACCCTGGAGGAGATCCCCGCTTCCTCCCGCCGCTATCCCTGGGTGTCCTTCACCCCCGACCGGGAGGTAGGCAAAGACATCCTCTTTGTCACCGACGTGTCCAAGACGGTGGATGGGGTGAAGCTGCTGGACAAGGTGTCCTTCACCGTCCATCACAACGACAAGATCGCCTTTGTGGGCGAGAACGAGAATGCCCAGACCGCCCTGTTCAAGATCCTCACCGGCGAGTGGGAACCTGACGAGGGCACCGTCAAGTGGGGCCAGACCGCCACGTTCTCCTACTTCCCCAAGGACAATACCCGGTATTTCGAGGGCCACGACGAGAATCTGGTGGAGTGGCTGCGCCAGTTTTCCTCCGATCCGCACGAGGCTTATCTCCGGGGCTTCCTGGGCCGGATGCTCTTCTCCGGGGATGACGTCTACAAGCCTGTGAAGGTCCTCTCCGGCGGCGAGAAGGTCCGGTGCATGCTCTCCCGGATGATGCTCTCCGGGGCCAACGTTCTCCTGCTGGACCAGCCCACCAACCACCTGGATCTGGAGTCCATCGCCGCCGTCAACAACGGACTGGAGGCCGTCAAGTGCAACGTGCTTTTCTCCTCTCACGACCACCAGATGGTCCAGACCGTGGCCAACCGGATCTTTGATTTCACCGCCGAGGGGAAGCTCATCGACATGCCCATGACCTACGATGAGTACCTGGAGCGGAAGGCGGCGCAGGACAGCTGAACTCCGGCCGGGCGCGCCGCCTGCGTTTCTGACGGCTGCGGCGCCCTGCGTATGGGTTTCCCGGATCATCCCCGGGACTGCCGGCGGGAGGCGTCCCTCCGGACAGAGGCGGCCCCTTTTCAAATCCCGTCATTTGTGATATACTGAATCATTACAAAACCACCCCTGAATGCAGAGAGGACTTGACTCCATGAAGAAAAACATCCTCCTCCCCGGGGCGGCCATTGCCGCCGGCGCGGTGGGCTTCGCCCTGCGCAAGTGGGAACTGGCTACCGCGTTTGAGCCGGATACCGGACTGGCGATTTCCGGCGCGCCGGCCGCCTATGTTCTGGCGGCCTGGTCGGCCCTGGTGGTCATTGCTCTCATCTTCCTGTGCCGGGGCGAAAAGGAGTCTCTGCCCTATGACCAGGCGTTCCGGGCGGAGGGCTGCTCCGCCTATATCACCGCTTCCGTTCTCTCCGGGTTCCTGCTCCTGATCGGCGCCGGAGTGGAGGCCATGACCTATCCGGTGCTCATCCAGACTGCCCGCGCGGAATCGGGAAGCGGGTTTTCCCGTCTGGCGCTGGTCCTGCCTCTGCTGCGGATCCTCCTGTGCATTCTGGGCTTCCTGTGCGTGCTGCTCATCTCGGCCAATCTGTACCGGGGCAGGGGAAAGGGGAAGGAGCATCTGCCCCTGCTGGGACTGTGCGTCCTCTTCTGTGTCTGGCTGATTTCCGACTACCAGAGCCGGGCGGTGGATCCGGTGGTGCTGGACTACGTCTACGAGATCTTTGCCATCTGCGCCAGCCTGCTGGGGCTCTATGAGATGGCCACATACTCCTTCCAGACGGGAAAACCCAGGCGGACCATTGTCCTGATGCTCCTGGGGGCCTATTTTTCCCTGGTGACTCTGGCTGACCGGCATTCCTTCGCGGATATGACCCGATACGGCTTTGCCATTCTTTTCCTCACTGCTCACGCCGCCCTGCTTCTGGGCGAGCACCACGCCGGGGAGGTCCCGGCTGAAACGGAGGCTGAACCCCATGCGTAAAAAATTCTATATCACCACCCCCATTTACTATCCCTCGGACAAGCTCCACATCGGACATACCTACTGCACCGTGGCCGCCGACACCATGGCCCGCTACAAGCGGCTCCAGGGCTGCCGGGTCATGTTCCTCACCGGAACGGATGAACACGGTCAGAAGATCGAGGAGAAGGCCAGGGAAGCCGGCGTTACCCCCAAGGAGTTCGTGGACCGCATCGTGGAG
>JAQXNP010000044.1 GCA_029098065.1 Clostridiales bacterium
TGCAACAAGGCCATGCGGGCGATCCGGGAAGAACATATCCGGGGTGTCAAGACCAATATCCCCTTTATTACCAATATCCTGGCCCACCCCAAATTCCGGGCGGGGACCTGTCACACCAAGTTTATTGACGAAACCCCCGAGCTCTTTGAACTGGAAAGCGGCCGGGACCGCGCCACCAAGGTGCTGAAATACATCGCTGAGATCCAGGTCAAAAACCCGGACAGCCAGCGCAAACAATTTGAGATCCCCCGCATCCCCATTCCCTCCCGGGTCCAAACGCCCCAGGACGGCCTGAAGAGTCTGCTGGATACCCAGGGTCCCGAGGCCCTGTCCAAATGGGTTCTGGAACAGAAAAAACTGCTCATCACCGACACCACCCTTCGGGATGCCCACCAGTCCCTCCTGTCCACCCGGATGCGCACCCGGGACATGACCCTGGCCGCTCCCGGCACCGCGGAAATCCTGAAGGACTGCTTCTCCCTGGAGATGTGGGGCGGCGCCACCTTCGACGTGGCTTATCGTTTTCTCCATGAATCTCCCTGGGAGCGCCTGGACATTCTCCGTCAGGCCATTCCCAACATTCCCTTCCAGATGCTGCTCCGGGGGGCCAACGCCGTAGGCTATACCAATTATCCGGACAACGTGGTGCGCGCCTTTATCAAAGAGGCCGCCAAATACGGCATCGACATTTTCCGGGTCTTTGACTCCCTCAACTGGCTCCCCGGCATGGAGATTGCCATGGACGAGGTTTTGAAGCAGGGCAAGTTCTGTGAGGCCACCCTCTGCTACACCGGCGATATTCTGGATCCCAAACGGGATAAATACACGCTCGAATATTATGTTAACCTTGCTAAGGAGCTGGAAAAGCGGGGCGCCCACATGCTGTGCATCAAGGACATGTCCGGCCTGCTGAAGCCCTACGCCGCCAAAAAGCTGGTAACCGCTCTGAAGAACGAGGTGGGAATCCCCATTCATCTCCACACTCACGACACCTCGGGCAATCAGGTGGCCGCCTATCTCATGGCCGCCGAGGCCGGAGTGGACGTGGTGGACTGCGCGGTGGAATCCATGGCTTCCAACACCAGCCAGCCCTCTCTGAACGCTCTGGTCACCGCCCTCAAGGGCCAGGAACGGGACACGGGCCTGGATCCCGATCAGCTGCAGAAGCTCTCCGACTACTGGGCTGATGTGCGTCTGCGCTACTCCAAGTTTGAGGGCGGCATCCACAATCCCTCTGCCGACATCTACCGGTACGAAATGCCTGGCGGCCAGTACACCAATCTGAAGGCCCAGGTGGAAAGCCTGGGGCTGGGCCACCAGTTCGAAGCGGTGAAGGAGATGTACCATACCGTCAACGAGATGCTGGGAGACATTGTAAAAGTAACTCCCTCCTCCAAAATGGTGGGCGACATGGCCATCTTTATGGTTCAAAACAATCTGACACCGGAAAACATCGTGGAAAAGGGAGAGGCCCTCACCTTCCCCGACTCGGTGGTCAGCTACTTCAAGGGCATGATGGGCCAGCCCGCCTGGGGCTTCCCCCCCGAGCTTCAGAAAGTGGTGCTCAAGGGAGAAGAACCCATCACCTGCCGCCCCGGCGAGCTGCTGGAGCCGGTGGACTTCGCCGCCGCCCGCCGGGAGGTGGAGAAGTTCTACCCCAACGCTTCCGACCGGACCGTGGTGTCCTGGTGCATGTATCCCAAAGTGGTAGAGGAATTCTGCCGCCACCGCCAGGAATACGGCTACATCACCCGCATGGGCAGCCATGTGTTCTTTGACGGCATGGCTCTGGGAGAGACCAACCAGATCAGCATCGAGGACGGCAAGACTCTGGTCATCAAATATCTGGGGCTGGGCGATCTCAATGAGGACGGCACCCGGAACGTACAATTCGAACTCAACGGCGTCCGGCGTGAGGTCGCCGTTCCCGATCCCAACGCAGAGGCCAAGGTAAGTGCGGTGACCATGGCGGATCCCTCCGATAAAAGCCAGGTGGGCGCCTCCATTCCCGGCATGATCTCCAAGATCACCGTCCAGCCCGGTCAGGAGGTCAAGCAGAATCAGGTTCTGGCGGTCATTGAAGCCATGAAAATGGAAACCTCTGTGGTGGCCCGGATGAACGGCGTTGTGGACCGTATTCTGGTCCAGGAAGGCTCCCCGGTAAAGGCGGGCGAACTGCTGATCACCATCAAATGACTTCCCGATCCGGAAAGGAGCCGTTATGGAGATCATTTTAAATCTTCTGCCCCTCACCGACAGTGAGCGTGCCGCTTTTCTGGCGGCCGCTCCCAACGAGGATCATATCTTCTGTCCCACCGATCATCTGACCTGGTCGGCCTGCTCCGCCTCGCTGGACAAACTGGCCCGGGCCACGGTGATTCTGGGCTGTGTCCCGCCTCACATGCTGGTCAGGAATACCAGTCTCAAATGGCTTCAGGCCTGGTTCGCCGGGGTTGATCCCTATCTGGCTCCCGGTATCTTTCCCCAGCGGGCCATGCTCACCTCTGCCGTAGGCGCCTATGGCCAGGCAGTCTCCGAGCACATGTTCGCCTCCCTGATGGCTGTTCTCAAGCGTCTGCCCCAATACCGGGATAACCAGCGCGCCCACCTCTGGCGGGACGAGGGAAAGGTCCGGACCCTGGCCGGGGCCACCGTCCTCCTGCTTGGCACCGGGGATCTCGGCTGCCACTTCGCCGGTCTGGTAAAGGCCATGGGTGCCCGCACCGTGGGATTCAACCGCCATCCGGAACATCCGGCAGACCATGTGGATGAGCTCCATCCCATTTCTGAACTGGATCAGTGGCTCCCATTGGCCGATGTCGTGGCCATGACCCTCCCCGCCGCTCCCGAGACGAACCATATTATAGATGCCCGCCGGCTGGCCTTACTGAAAAAAGACGCCGTCCTCCTCAATGCCGGCCGGGGCAATGCCGTGGACGGCTATGCTTTGGCGGAAGCTCTCCGCTCCGGCGCTCTGTGGGGTGCCGCTCTGGATGTCACCGAACCGGAACCTCTGCCCGCCGGTCACCCGCTGTGGGACTGCCCCAACCTGATCCTCACCCCCCACGTGGCAGGGAGCGAGCACCTGGATCAGACCCTTCGGAACATCGCGGCTCTGTCTCTGGACAACCTGAAGCGCTATCTGGCGGGAGAACCGCTGAAAAACCGCGTTCTGTAAATTTCAACACAAAAAGCCCTTCCGGTCTCAGGACCGGAAGGGCTTTTTGATCTCCTCTTCTACTTTACCAGTTTCTCCAGAGCGCCCCAGGTGTATCCTTCATCCTCCAGAGCACCCCAGTTCTGGAAACGGTTCTCCAGCATGCCCCAGGTTATATACCAGTAGACATACCGGACTTCCAGATGACAGGGAATGATATCCTCAATAATCTGCTGCAACTCACGAAAGCTGTCCGGGATACCGGGCACATCAGGGAAGCGGACCTCCACGATCCCGGGATCCTCCGTCTCGCTGACCACAGCGTTGAGACCGCAGCCCCGCAGGTTGTCATTGACAGCGGCGAGAGTAAAGCTGTCTCCTCCGATCCGCAGCAGGGCAGCCAGCGCCAGCCGTTTCCCCTCCGCCGTCTCAGCCACCGGCCGCCGGGTGAGGAGGCTCTCGATCCGCTCCAGCCCCCAGTCCTCCGCCGTATCCAGAAAAGCCTCCCGCTCCAGTTCCGTCAGACCGCCGGAAACTCCGTCCAGCGCGGCCCCCACACCGTCCAGTTCCCCGGCGGTATAGACCCCTTTCCGGTAGGGCCCCATGGGCTTCAGCAGTTCCCAAAGATACTCGGCGTATCCCATCATTCCGCCGACTCCACCGTCAGGGTGCCCAGCACAGGCAGTTCTCCCTGTTCCACCATCACATCAGAATCCGGAACTGTAACCGCGCAGTTGGCCACTCCCTCCTGGGAAAAAACCAGCTGATACAGCTGGGCCACCAGCACGCTCCGGCTCAGCCGTTCACCGGAAAACCAGTTTTGGATGGCAGATCTCACCGCCTCCGTCACAGTGTCGGGGGAAACGCCCTCTTTCGGAGTGACCGATACCGTCACATCCACACTTTTCACCGCGGGGGCCTTGACCTCCACATCCACAGCGATCTCCCGGCGGGCCTCGAACCAGTCCGTCAGCTGACTCAGCAGCTCTTCGCCGGGGAGTCCCGTCCGGGTGGCAACCACCACATCCACCGTTCCTCTCCCCCGGTTCCGGGGGAGGACCGCGGCGGCGGCCACTTCGTCAAAGGACAGCGCCCCCTGCTCATAAAAAGCGGTGTTGGCCCCATTGGGCATCCGCCGGTACGTCTCCAGCACCCGACCCCGCAGGGCCTCGTCATCCTCCTCATCGGTTCCGCCGGTGAACGCATCCGGATTCACGCACCGGCTCACGCCCACCGGCGCCACCGCCATGGCCTGGACGGCCCCGGCGGGCACGTTTCCCGCGGTTCCCGCCTCTGCCGCCCGCGCCGCGGTCTCCACCTTTGTATCTCCCGCCGGGATGACCGCGTCCTCCACCGTCTCAAAGCGCACCTGTCCCGCCGTGACACACACCGTTCCCGCCGGGATGCTCAAATCGGAGGATGCCGCCTCGTCCACAGAAAAGCGAATGATCCCTTCCGCTTTTCCGGCGGGGCGCCGCTCCAATCCCCGGAGGGCGGCGTGGCGCTCCAGATAGGTCCCTTCCGCCGTCTGAGGAAATACCTGGCGGATCAGCCACTCCCCCTGAACATAGAGGGCGTACACCTGGGCCGCCGCGGCGTAGAGCCGCACGGACAAATCGCTCACCGCCGATGCCTCTGTCCCTGTCTCCCGCCGGAACACGGCCAGCATCTCATCATAGATCTCCTCGATGGTTTTCACGCCATCCCCTCCAATCTCACTGACGCCGTCAGCGTTTCCCCCTTCCAGTCCATCCGGACGGCGAGCCGGGTCCGGCCCTCCTCTTCGGACAGGCTTACTCCGGTGACAGTCAGTTCCTCATCGCTCAGGGCCTCCGCCGCATACTGCCGGGCCAGTGTCTCCCGCCGTCCCGCCGGGACCTGTCCCAGCAGATGGAGCCTGCTGCCCAGCTCAGGCAGGAAGGGAAAACTCCCCCGCCGAACCGTGAGCTTCCACAAAACCCGGTCCAGCACTTCCTCCGACCCGCTCACCGTCCGGAGCCCGCCCTTTCCGTCGGAGACATAGTCCCCATCTCTCAGCATCAGCGCCATCAGAGTCCCTCCTCCTCCAGCACCACCGACCGGCCGTTGACCTTCAGGGTCCCTGTCACGTCAATAACCCCGTCCAGCCCCAGCCGAATGGATGACTTGCCCGCCACGATGCGCACCTCGCCGGGTGCCAGGTCCCCGCTCCCGCTGGGCACGCCCACCGCGCAGGGCTTTTCTCCCTGGACACCGGCTTTGAGCACCAGCATCTCTTCTCCCCTGCCGGGCACCCACTGATATCCGCCGGGGGCATACACCGCCACGCCCCGGCGCTCTCCCTCCAGCCAAACGCCCGCCGGGTCGCCGGAGACGGTCACCACGCCGGTGAGAGCTCCCCCGCCGGTGCGGCCCGTCCGTTCCTTTTTCGCCATAAACATACTTCTTCTCTCCCATCTCCGGTCCGGGAGTCGCTCCGCCCCGTTACTCTACCAGGGTCACCTTCACCCGGCTTCCACGCTCGTCCAGCACACTCTCCGTCTCCAATACAGTCCACGTCCCCAGCAGCTTCGGCGCAGTCAGAGCGGCAGTCACGGTATCTCCCGGCTCACAGAAACAGCTCCCCGGCACCGTGAGTTCCACCCGCAGCCGTTCCCGTGCCGACTGATCCAGCTGGAACTGCCCCGAGTAACGCATAGTCTGGTAGGTGCTTTTCCCCGGCATGGTGATCACCCGCCGGCACTGCCCGCCCTGTCGGTGAAATGCCTCATTGGTCACCCGCTGAGGGGACAGCTTTCCACGGTCCTGGACCAGCACCTCGGAATACACCCCGTACCTCCGGTCCCGCCAGGTCACCCCGGTGATGCCGGTCCGGTCGTCCACCCGGATCTGCCGCTTCTGCCGGCTGGGGGTCACATACAGCTGTCCCCAGACGTCAAACCAGGGCTCCACCCCACCGTGATAGCAGGCAAAGCTGTACAGTACCTGCCACTCACTGCTGCCTGTCTCCACGGAAAAGCCGGGCACCGCCGGCAGTCCGCGGGTTTCCTTCACTGTGATCCCATAGGGCGTCACATGATCCCGCAGGATATCCGCCAGAGTGGCGATCTGGTAGTCCTGACCCCGGGCCTCGTTGTCCAGCAGAAGGGCCGCCATGCCCCGTCCGGACACGGAAAGGATCCCTCCCGTCTCGTCCCAGACCAGCTCATACTCGTCCAGCACACCGGTGAAGCGCCGCTGGCCGTCCTCCTCCAGAATAAGCCGGTTGGCATCGGCCAGCACCTCTTCCGCCCCTCCGTCCCAGGGGCAGGCCCCCTCAAAACTGTCACAGGGCACGCTCCCCGTCCGCTTCAGCTTCCAGTTTAAAAAGGGCGGCAGTCCAAGCCGCCTTCCGTCGTAACAGATCAGCGTACCCGTCATCATCTCACCCGCACCTTCTGCCCGGGATAAATGAGATTTGGGTTCTTGATCTGGGGATTCAGGGAGATGACCTGATTGAGTTCCACCCCATAATTCCGGGCGATCCGCCACAGGCTCTCCCCCCTGGCCACAGTGTGCCACACCGCCCCGCCGCTCTCCCCGGCGGAGCCTGACGCAGTTCCGCTCTCCCCGGAACCAGCCTGCTCTGTCCGGGCCGATGCGTCGTATCCCCCGTAATCCTCCCAGAAGGTAAAGGTATACCGCACATAGTCCGGTCTGGGCTCCTGCGTCAGGGACAGCTCTACAAAGTAGGCGCTGGAGGTCTGCCACACCGGGTGGATCAGTGTCCCCGGCCCCTTGTCATAGAACACAGTGGCCAGCTTCTTCAACTCCTGATAGGCCCCCGTTCCCACAAACTCCCCCTCGCCCTTCATCACCCGGCGGGTGAGCCCCAGATCCTGCATGTGATATCGTCCGAAAGGCACCTTCTGGAGCCCCACCTTCCGCTGGAATTCAATGGAATACACCCGGGGGTTGTGGGGCCAGACATAGTTCTTATACTGCATGGGCGCAAGCTCCATGGTCTCCCTCCTCAGTACAGTTCAAAACCGCCGTCATACCGCCGGGCGTCCCGTTCCACCGCCCGGTCCAGTGTCTCCGCGTCCAGACCGGACACTCCGGTTCTCTCCTCCGGCACCGTGACGGAGATGTTTCGCCGCTCCGTCCGGGCAAAACCGGCGGCCCGTTCCGCCGCCGCCACACTCCGATAGAGCGTCGTGCCGGCCCGGCGTGTTTCCTCCTCCAGCGGAAAAGTCCGCTCCCTCTGCCGGGATAG
>JAQXNP010000045.1 GCA_029098065.1 Clostridiales bacterium
GGTGAGGGTCTTGTCCAGCAGCGTGTCCAGGTCCCAGCCCAGCAGCTCCGCTCCCTGGGTGATGACCTCCCGGGAGCAGCCGGCCGCGAACTTCTTGTCCTTGTACTTCTTTTTCAGGCTCTTGAGTTCCATATCCGCCACGCTCCTGGAGGGACGCATCAGAGCGGCGGCTCCGATCAGGCCGGTGAGCTCATCGCAGGCAAAGAGCACCTTTTCCATCTCCAGCTCGGGTTTGGCGTCCGTGCCCGTCATGCCCCAGCCGTGGCTCACCACAGCGTGAACAAACTCCGGCGTAAAGCCCGCCTCTTTCAGAAGCCCGGGGGCTTTCACACAGTGCTCCTCCGGCCATTTCTCAAAGTCCACATCGTGCATCAGGCCCACCAGGGACCAGAACTCCCGCTCTTCACCGTGGCCCAGGTCCTCCGCAAACCAGTCCATGACGGAGGAGACCGTAAGAGCATGGCGGATGTGGAAGGGCTCGGAATTATAGGTTTTCAGCACCTTCAGGGCCTCGTCCCGGCTCACGCCGGCGGATAATGTACTCATCGTTTTTTCCTTCTTTCTATTGATTGGTCCCGGATCAATCCAAAGGACTCCCAGGAGGAGGGAACCAGTTCTCCCGCTTGATGGAGCTTCTCGATCTCAGAAGCGGTCATCCATTTGATGCAAGAGACTTCATCCGTGGTCGCATGCTTCAGGGAAACCGCGCCGTCATAGGGAAAAAGCCAGACGTCCCGGATACTGCCATACTTTTTTCCCCCGGCCGCCATATGTACCTCGGAACCGGCCAGCCTTCCTTCCGTCGGGGCGAGGTCTATCCCGACCTCTTCCTTCGCTTCCCGAAGGGCGCCCGACAGGCTGTCCTCCCCTGCGACCACAGAGCCGCCCACCGCCTCCCACAACAGCGGAAACGTGGGACGGCTGGCGGCGCGCCGGGAGATCAGATACTCTCCCTTTGCATTGACGATCCAGACCCGGACCACCAGATGACAGCGGTCCTCCGGAATCTCCTCCCCCCGGATCATGGTCTCCCCCGTCCTGATCCGGTCCTGTGTATACAGATCCCAGCGCTCCATACGCTCACCCTTCCAATGAGATGATATGGAACCCCGCCGCCTTGTTCAGACGGTTGGTCACCGCCAGTCCGATGCCGGTATCGGTTGGGGACTGGGCCCAGATGTCGGTGACATCGGCATGGTCAAAGGCCCTCAGGGCCTCAAAAATATGCCGGGCCTGGGCGGCCTGATCGGCGGTGGGGCCGATGGCTTCCACCACATGGCCCCGGAAACAGCCCCGGTACTCATCGAAGCAGATGACGCCGCTCTTCTCCCCCATCCGGGCCGCGATATAGCCCGCCGTCTCGTCCGGGTCGCCTTTCACCACGGTGACAGGGGCCCTGGGCGCGTAATGGCGGTATTTCATCCCCGGGGCCCTGGGTTTCTCCCCGGGGGCCATGAGCCGCCGGACGGCGTCGTCCACCGCCACCTCGCCCAGCACCTCCTCCAGCTGTTCCAGCGTCACCCCGCCGGGACGCAGGAGCCGGGGCGGGCCGGCGGTGAGGTCCACAATGGTGGATTCCACCCCCACGGAGCAGGGGCCGGCGTCCACAATGGCGTCGATCCGGCCGTCCATATCCTCCAGCATGGCCGGCGCCGTAGTGGGGCTGGGCCGGCCGGAAGTGTTTCCTGACGGCGCCGCGATGGGCACCCCCGCCAGGGAGATGACCTCCCGGGTGACAGCGCAGTCGGGACAGCGCATCCCCACTGTATCCAGCCCGGCGGTGGTCTCCCCGGGGATGATAAAGGGTTGGCTTCCGTCCCCGGAACGGCGGCACTTCAGCACCATGGTCAGCGGCCCGGGCCAGAACCGCTCCGCCAGCGTGTACGCCGCGGGCGGAATATCCTCACAATACCGCTCCAGCCACTCAGCGGAGGGCACGTGGAGGATGAGGGGATTGTCCTGAGGGCGTCCCTTGGCCGTAAAAATGGCCCGGACCGCCTTGGGATCCAGCCCGTTGGCGCCCAGACCGTACACCGTTTCGGTGGGGATGCCCAGCAGACCCCCCCGGGCAATGACCTCAGCGGCCTCGGCCGCATCCGCCGTGGTCAGGCGTTTGGTTTCCATGGGAATGTCACCTGATTTCTCTTATTCATAGATCCCCGTCCTGGTTCCGGCCAGTTCAATCGTGGTCCCCTTGTCGAAGGCGGCCCTCTGGAGGTAGGCTTTCACTGCCAGAATGCCGTATTTGGGATTCATCCGCTCATCCTCCAGCTCCATTTCCACATAGCCGGCAGAGCCGGTCTGGCCGGAGGCCAGCAGCCAGCCGTCATCCTCCAGGACTTCATCCAGCTGACGTTTCATCTCGGTCAGGTCCATGCCTTCCGGCAGGACGGGAAAATCAATCCGCAGTTCCATGTTCTTTCTGTGCTCCTTTTATCCGCATTGACGGTGTTTTACTTGGTTTCCTCCTCCAGCCGGGCCGCCTGGTCGGCGGTGACCAGGGCGTCGATGATCTCATCCAGATCGCCGTTCATCACCGCGTCCAGCTTATAGAGGGTCAGCCCAACCCGGTGATCGGTGAGCCGTCCCTGAGGGAAATTGTAGGTCCGCACCCGCTCATTGCGCATGCCGGTTCCAACCTGGCTCTTCCGGTCGGCGGCGTAGGCTCCCTCCACCCGCTCCCGCTCCTGCTCATAGAGGCGGGAGGCCAGCAGCCGCATGGCCTTTTCCCGGTTCTGAAACTGGCTGCGCTCCTGCTGGCACTCCACCACCATTCCGGTGGGCCTGTGGATGAGCCGGACGGCGGAGGAGGTCTTGTTGATATGCTGGCCGCCGGCGCCGGAGGAGCGGAACACCGGCATCTCCACGTCGGCGGGATCGATGCGCACATCCACATCCTCCATCTCGGGAAGGACCGCCACCGTGGCGGTGGAGGTGTGGACCCTGCCTCCGGACTCGGTCTCTGGCACCCGCTGGACCCGGTGGACGCCGCTCTCAAACTTGAGGCGGCTGTACGCCCCCTCCCCCTGGATGGTGAAACAGATCTCCTTGAGCCCGCCCAGCTCAGTCTCGCTCACGGAATCCACCTCTACCGACCAGCGGCGGGACTCCGCGTACATGGAGTACATCCGATAGAGATCTCCGGCAAAAAGGGCGGCTTCCTCCCCGCCCACCCCTGCCCGGATCTCCACGATGACATTTTTGCTGTCGTTGGGGTCCTTGGGCAGCAGCAGAAGCTTCAGCTTTTCCTCCAGACCGGGCAGAGAAGCCTTGGCGGCGGAAAATTCCTCCCGGGCCATCTCCCCGAGATCGGGATCAGAGAACAGAAGCTCCGCCTGGGCCATATCCTCCCTGGCCTTTTCCAGCGCCCGGTAAGTCTCCATCAGAGGGGCCAGATCCCGCTGCTCCTTGTTGAGCCTGGCCGCCAGGGCGGGGTCGGCATAGGTGGCGGGGTCGGCCAGCCGGGCCTCTACCTCCTGATAGCGCTGTTCAATTGTCTTCAGCTTGTCCAGCATAGCGTCACCTTATCGGTCAAATACAAAAGATTTCACCAGAGCCAGGGGCTCCCGGAAAAACATCTGGACGGCGGAGGGCAGATGGCTCACCGGCGCGGCCAGGGTGGAGAGGGTGCAGGTCCCCTCCCAGGCCCGGTTCCACAGCAGCCGGATCCGGGCCAGATGGAAGCCGCTGGACACTGCCAGGATCTTCCCGGTGGACTCCACCGTTCCATTTCGGAACAGTTCCAGTGTGTAACAGATATTCTGCCAGGTGTTCCGGGACCTGTCCTCCAGCGTGATCCGGTCTCCGTCCACCCCGTGGGCAGTGAGATATTCGTACATGCATTGGGCCTCAGACTGGTGCTCGTCGTCCCCCTTGCCTCCGGCTACCACCACCGTGATATCCGGATGGTCGTTCAGATAGGCCAGAGCCGTGTCCAGCCGGTCCTGGAGCAGAATGGAGGGCCCCCAGGTCTCCACCTTACAACCGAAGATGACCATCACCTCCGGCTCACCGGTGACCTCCGTCCTGCTGTTGGCCGCGATATAAACCTCCAACGCGGCGAAAACAGCCCCGCAGACCAGCAGAAGGGCCAGAAGCGCCCGCTTCCAGGGCTTTTTCCGCCCCCCATAGGGGCGGTAGCCCGCCGAACGGCGTCTCATCATGAATTTCTCGCCTCCTCCAGTTCCGCCGCCAGGGTCTCCCAGACAGTGTACAGGTGGGCGATCTCCTCCTCCAGCGCCTTCTGCTCCTCGCAGACCTTCTGGAGCTCCAGATAGTTGGAGGAGACCTCCTCCGCCCGCTGGCTGAGTTCGTACTGCCGCTCCTCCGCTTTGGCCACTGCCCGCTCCGCGGCGGCCACCTGCTTTTCCAGTTCTTTGGTGCCGCCGGTCCGCCTGGGCTTCTCCTTTTTGGGTTCCTCCTTCACCGGCTGAGGGGCCGCGCCTCTGGCAAAAGCCTTCTGCCGTTCCTTCCAGGCCAGATACTCCTGATACGTGCCCCGGAAGTCGGAAATGTGACCGTCTTCCAGCATCCAGATCCGCTGGGCAAACTCGTTGATAAAATAGCGGTCGTGAGAGACAAAGAGCAGATTGCCCTCATACTGGGCCACCGCGCCCTCGATCCAGTCCCGGCTGTCCACATCCAGATGGTTGGTGGGCTCGTCCAGAATCAGCAGGTTGATCTGGGAGGCCATGAGCATGCACAGCTTCAGCCGGCTGCGTTCGCCGCCCGACAGGGTGGAAACTTCCTTGAACACATCCTCCCCCCGGAAGTTGAAGGCGGCCAGCCGGTCCCGAGCCTCCTGCGTCGTGCAGTTCAGCTCCCAGATGAGCGTATCCACCAGATTGCGCTCGGGATGTTCAAAAGTCACCATCTGGGGCAGATAGCCCACCCGCACCGTGGGGCCAAAGCGGAGCTTGCCCTCGGTGGGAGCCACCTCCCCCAGCAGGATTTTCACGAAGGTGGATTTCCCGGTGC
>JAQXNP010000046.1 GCA_029098065.1 Clostridiales bacterium
GCTGGCCCGGCGGGGCGTGGAAATCTTACTCCGGCAGGCAGAGGGAGGCGGGGCGGTCCACGAGATCGTTCCCTTCCAGCTTGTCCCCGGCGAAAGCGTCCGGGAAGTGAAATGATAGGAGGTGCTTCCCCTTGGCAGGAATCACACTGAAAAATGTCACAAAGACGTATGAGAATAACGTCACTGTCATCCCGGGCATGGACCTGGAGATCCGGGACAAGGAGTTCATCATTCTGGTGGGGCCGTCGGGCTGCGGAAAATCCACCACGCTCCGGATGATCGCGGGGCTGGAGGACATCAGTTCGGGCGATCTGTATATCGGGGACAGGCGCGTCAACGATGTGCCGCCCAAGGACCGGAATATCGCCATGGTTTTTCAGTCCTATGCCCTCTATCCCCATATGACGGTGTATAAGAACATGGCCTTTGCCCTTCAGCTTCAGAAGGTGCCCAAGGACGAGATCGACCGGAAGGTCCGGGAAGTGGCGAAGGTGCTGGAGCTGGAGCCCTATCTGGACCGGAAGCCCAAGGCCCTTTCCGGCGGCCAGCGGCAGCGGGTGGCCCTGGGCCGGGCCATGGTCCGGGACCCTGCGGTTTTCCTGCTGGACGAGCCCCTCTCCAACCTGGACGCCAAGCTGCGCACCGAGATGCGCAGCCAGATCTCCCAGCTTCACCAGAAGCTCCAGACCACCTTTGTCTACGTGACCCACGACCAGACCGAGGCCATGACCATGGCAGACCGGATCGTGGTGCTCAAGGACGGCGTGATCCAGCAGGTGGACACGCCCCAGGAGCTCTATGATCATCCCGCCAACCAGTTTGTGGCCGGCTTTATCGGAACCCCGCCCATGAACTTCTTCGCCGCCGGGGTGGAGAAGAGCGCCGGAGGCCACGTGCTCCATTTCGGGGACTGTGCCATCCCCACGGAGGCGAAAGGGCTGGAGCCCTATGAGGGCAAAACGGTCAACGTGGGCGTGCGGCCCGAGGATATCCACGGAGAGGAATCCTTCCTGGCGCTTTCCCACGCTGGGACCATGGAAGTCGGCGTGGATCTGGCCGAAATGATGGGGGCTGAGATCTATCTCTATATCACAGTCAACGGACATAAGCTCATCGCCCGGGTCCCCTCCCGGATGGCGATCCACACCGGTGAAACTGTCAAGCTGGCGGTGGACGGCCACAAGGTCCATCTGTTCGACCCGGAAACCCAAAAGAGAATCTGACCGCGGAAATACAAAAGGAGGAACTGCTTTGAAACTGACCATCTCTCTTGATACCATCGACAAGGTAAAGAATTTTGTGAATGTGATTTTCCGCTTCCCCGGCGATGCCGACCTCATTTCCGGCCGGTATACCGTAGATGCCAAATCCATTATGGGTATTTTCAGCCTGGATCTGTCTCAGCCCCTGACTCTGGAGCTCCGTGGTGAGCCGGGGGAGGCCCTGCTGAGTGAACTGCGGCGCTACTGCGTGTGAAATCCCGGATTCAGGGACCCAATTTAGCGAGACAGGAATGATTGAGAAATGAGAACCAGCGGAGTGTTGATGCACCTGACCAGCCTGTCCTCTCCCTACGGAGTCGGGACCATGGGACAGGCGGCCCGGGAGTTTGCTGATTTTCTGGCGGCGGGAGGGCAGACCTATTGGCAGATCCTGCCCATCGGCCCCACCAGTTTCGGGGACTCCCCTTACCAGAGCTTTTCCACCTTTGCGGGCAACCCCTACCTGATCGATCTGGATGATCTGGCGGAAGAGGGGCTGCTGGAGCGGCCGGAGTACGCCGGCCTGGACTGGGGAGGCGATCCTCAGCGGGTGGATTACGGACTTCTCTACCGGCAGCGCTACCCGGTGCTCCGGAAAGCGGTGGCCCGCCTTTTGACGGACCCGCCGGCGGACTACCCGGTCTTTCTGGCCAGCAACGCCGCCTGGCTGACCGATTACGCCCTCTTTATGTCCCTCAAGGACGCCAACGGCGGCCGGGCCTGGACGGAGTGGGAGGAACCGCTCCGCCGCCGGGACGTCCGCGCCCTGGAGGAAGCTCGCCGGGCACAGCGGGAGAACATGAGCTTCTGGCAGGGTGTCCAGTATCTCTTTTTCCATCAGTGGACCGCACTGAAGGAGTATGCCAACCGAAAAGGGGTCTACTTCATCGGCGATCTGCCCATCTATGTGGCGCTGGACTCCGCCGATGTATGGGCCAGAAGCGACCAGTTCCAGCTGGATGAGGACCTGCGGCCCACGGAGGTGGCGGGGTGTCCTCCCGACGGGTTCTCCGCCGACGGCCAGCTGTGGGGCAACCCGCTCTTTGACTGGGACCGGATGGAGGCTGACGGTTTCTCCTGGTGGATCGAGCGCATCCGCCGCCAGAGGGGATTTTATGACGTCCTGCGCATTGACCACTTCCGGGGATTTGACAGCTACTATGCCATCCCCTACGGCGACGAGAACGCCAGGAGGGGCCGGTGGCGCCGGGGCCCGGGGATGAAGCTCTTCCGGGCGGTGGAGGCCGCTTTGGGAAAGCAGAACATCATCGCCGAGGATCTGGGATTCCTCACCGACTCTGTCCATGAACTGCTGAAGGACTCCGGCTTCCCCGGCATGAAGGTGCTACAGTTCGCCTTTGACAGCCGGGAGGAGAGCGACTACCTGCCCCACAACTACGACAGGCACTGCGTGGTCTATGTGGGAACCCATGACAACGACACTGCTTTGGGATGGCTGGCTTCCGCCTCGCCGGAGGACCGGGAGTTTGCCGCCGACTACTTAAAGCTGACCGAGGCGGAGGGTTACCACTGGGGTCTGATGCGGGGGGCGTGGTCGTCGGTGGCCGATCTGGCGGTGGTCACGGGACAGGATCTTCTGGGGCTGGGCAGCGAGGCGCGGATGAACACCCCCTCCACCCTGGGAGAGAACTGGAAGTGGCGGGCCCTGCCCGGAGCGTTCACGCCGGAGCTGGCCCGGCGCCTGCGGCATGAGACCGGAATCTACCGCAGACTTCCTCATAATCAGTGAAAAAAGCCGGTCCCCATTTGATGCGGGGGCCGGCTTTTTCTGCCGGTTCCATATGCGGGACAGCGTGAAAGCGCTGATCCTTCTGAGTCTGGCGTTCCTGCTGGCGACCGCGGAGCATGCCGTCACCGGACCGGCGGCTTTTCCGGTCTGCTGGCGGTGCCGGCCATTCTGATCACCGCCCCGCTGGAGGCGTTCACCATTGGGCGGAGCTTCCGGCCGCTGCTGGGCCGGCCTGAGGCGGAATAGAACTCTTTTCCCATGATCCGCTCTTGTGTACGGGTATGAAATGGTGGTATAATATTTCGACATTTCCAACACAGGAGGGCCAGACCATGACCTATCAAGAGGAATTTATCACCTTTATGGTGCGCTCCGGGGTGCTCACCTTCGGGGACTTCACCACCAAATCGGGCCGAAAGACTCCGTATTTTATCAACACCGGCAATTACCGGACCGGAGCCCAGGCTGCCAAGCTGGGCGATTACTACGCCGCCTGCATCCAGCAGAATCTGCCCGATGGGGTGGACTGCCTTTTCGGACCGGCCTATAAGGGCATCCCCCTGACCGTGGCCGCCGCCTCCAGCCTTTACCGGAATTACGGCCGGGACCTGCCGTACTGCTTCAACCGGAAAGAGGCCAAGGATCACGGGGAGGGCGGTGTCATGGTGGGCTACAAGCCCCAGGCCGGCGACCGGGTGGTCATTGTGGAGGACGTGGTCACCGCCGGCACCGCCGTCCGGGAAACCATTGAGCTGTTCAAACACGTGGCCGATGTGAAGCTCACCGCCCTGATCGTCTCGGTGGACCGCATGGAACGGGGCACCGGGGAGAAGACTACCATCAACGAGCTGCGGGAGGAATACGGCATCCAGGTCTTCCCCATCGTCACAGTGCGGCAGGTCATTGACTTCCTCTACCGCCGGGAGATCGACGGCAGGGTGTACATCGACGACGCCATGAAGGCCCGGATGGAGGACTACCTGGCCCAGTACGGCGGAACGTAACGGACGGCGGAGAGAGGAGGGAATGCTGTGTCCATCCATGACGGACATCGGAAGCGGACGAAGCAGGAGTTTCTGCTCCGCCCGGATTCCTTCCCGGACCATCGGCTGCTGGAGGTCTACCTCTATTTCGCCAATCCCAGAGGGGATACCAACCCTCTGGCCCATGAACTGATGGACCGCTTCGGCTCCATTTCCGGCGTGCTGGACGCCCTGCCCGAGGAACTGATGAAGGTCCCGGGAGTGGGGGAGCAGACGGTCTGCCTGCTGAAAGCGGGGAAAGAGCTGGCCGGCCGGTATCTGACTTCCCGCACCAGCATGGAGGATATCGTGACCTCCACCCGGTCGGTCTATCCGCTGCTGCGGCCCTATTTTTTCGGGGCACGGAACGAGCGGGTGGCGGTCCTCTGTCTGGACGCGAAAAACCGGGTGCTGGGCATCCGGCCCATTGGAGAGGGCTGTGTCAATACTGCCGAAGTGACCGTGCGGAAAGTGGTGGAGGCCGCCCTGTCTCTCAACGCCAGTCAGGGCATTCTGGCCCACAACCACGTCTCCGAGCTGGCCCTGCCCTCGGAGGCCGATAAGGCCACCACCCGCCGGCTCTGGCGGGTGCTGCGGGATGTGGGCGTGCTGTTGGCCGACCATGTGATCTTTTCCGATGACGACATGGTCTCCATGCGGGACAGCGGTGTCCGGTTTGAGGAGCGGTAACACCGGGTAATTCCTCCTTGCAATCGAACAAATGTTTTGATATAATGGACTGAAATCATCCGGGGAGGGAGCTGTATGCCGGAATTCAAAGTGGTCAGCCCGTTCCAGCCGTCCGGCGATCAGCCCGAGGCCATTGAGGCCCTGGCGGGAGGCGTGGCCAACGGCCTGACGGAGCAAACTCTGCTGGGCGTCACCGGTTCGGGCAAGACCTTTACCATGGCCAAAGTCATCGAGAAGGTCCAGCGGCCCACGCTGGTGCTGGCCCACAACAAGACCCTGGCCGCCCAGCTGTGCGCTGAGTTCAAGGAGTTCTTTCCCAACAACGCGGTGGAGTATTTTGTGTCCTATTACGACTACTACCAGCCGGAGGCCTATATTCCCCATACCGACACTTTCATTGAAAAGGACTCGGCCGTCAATGATGAGATCGACCGGCTGCGGCTGTCCGCCACCGCCTCCCTCATCGAGCGGCGGGACGTGATCGTGGTGTCCTCGGTCTCCTGTATCTACGGCCTGGGCGAACCCGACGACTATGCCCACATGATGATCACCCTCCGGGTGGGGGAGACCATGAAGCGGGAGGACTTCATGCGCCGGCTCATCGAGGACCGCTATGAGCGCAACGATATCGCCTGGGAGCGGAACATGTTCCGGGTCCGGGGGGATACCATCGAGGTCTGGCCCGCCTATTGGAAGGACACTGCCATCCGGGTGGAGTTCTTCGGGGATGAGATCGACCGCCTTTCCGAGATCAACGTGGTCACCGGTGCCCCTGTCCGGCGGCTGGAGCACATCCCCATCTAC
>JAQXNP010000047.1 GCA_029098065.1 Clostridiales bacterium
TTTCTTTTCAAATGTTTCCAGTTGTGATATACTGAACCATTATCAGACATCAAGGGGGACAGAAACCCATGAGTGAACCATTGAAAGCGGTGGTCCTGGCCGCGGGAAAGGGGACCCGCCTGCGCACCGAGGGCGTGGACCTGCCCAAAGTTCTGCGCCTGGCCAACGGAGCGCCTCTGCTGAAATATGTGCTGGACGCCCTCTCCTTTCTGCCCAAACAGGATATCGTTCTGGTAGTGGGCTATGAGGGGGAGAAGGTCCGGGCGGCCTTCCCCGGCTATCCCCACGCCCATCAGTGCCCCCAGCTGGGCACCGGCCACGCCGTCCAATGCGCCCAGAGCGCCCTGGAGGGCTACGAGGGGGATATCCTCATCTGCTGCGGAGATATGCCGCTGCTGGGCCGGGCGGCCTATGAAAAGCTGTGGGAGACCCACAGGCGGGAGGGCAACGTCTGCACCCTGATGGCGGGGGTGGCCAACGAGCCCCTGCCCTACGGCCGGATCATCCGGGATGAGAAGGGCGGCTTTGCCCGCATCGTGGAGGATAAGGACTGCACCGAGGAGGAACGGGCGGTCACCGAGCTCAACGCGGGCGTCTATATTTTCAATTCCACGGAGCTGTGGCGGGCGCTGACCACCCTGCGGCCCAATAACGCTCAGGGAGAATACTACCTTACCGACGCCCCCCAGTGGCTGCGCAGCCAGGGAAAACAGGTGGGCGTCTGTGCCGCCTGCACCCCCACGGAGATGCTGGGGGTAAACACGCCGGAGCAGCTGGCCGAGGTGGAAGAGATTCTGAAAGAGAGAGGGAGAGCGGAATGAACGTATTTATCAGCGCGGATATCGAGGGGACCTGCGGGATCACCGACTGGTCGGAGACCGAGCGGACCACCCCCAGAGACTATGTCCCCTTTCAGCGCCAGATGACCCGGGAGGTCCGGGCCGCCTGTGACGGTGCCATCGCCGGCGGCGCCGGGCAGATCTTTGTCAAGGATGCCCACGACTCGGCCCGGAACATCGACCCGGCGGCGCTGCCTGAATGCGCCCGCATCATGCGGGGCTGGACGGGGGATCCCCTGTCCATGATGAGCGGGCTGGACGCCGGGGACTACGGGGCGGTGCTTTTCACCGGCTACCACGCCTGGGCCTCCTGCGGGGGCAACCCGCTGTCCCACACCATGAATCTTCAGAATGAATATGTGACCCTCAACGGCGTGCGGATGAGCGAGTTCATGATGAACGCCTATACTGCCGGCTATTACGGGGTGCCGGTGGTCTTTCTCTCCGGGGACAAGGCCCTGTGTGACTTTGCCCAGGAGCTGGTGCCCGGCATTACCACCGTGGCGGTGAACGAGGGCCGGGGCGGCGCTGTGGTGTCCATGCACCCCGACGCCGCGGTGAAGGCCATCAAGGACGGGGCCAAGCGGGCGGTGAAGAACGCCAAAAACTGCATGGTGCCCATGCCCGACTTTTTTGAGATGACCATCCGCTTCCGGGAGCACAAGACGGCCTATTCCAAGAGCTTCTACCCCGGCGCCAGCCTGGAGGATGAAAAGAATGTGTGCTTCTCCTCCGACGACTGGTTCGAGATGCTCCGCTTCAGCCATTTTGTCCTCAGCGACTGAGGGGCGGGAAGTTATGGAGACCAACGACTGCCGCCTGGCCGTCCTTATCGACGCCGACAACGCGCCCCGGACCGCCCTGCGGGAGATCCTGGAGGAGTGCGTCAAGTACGGCACCCCCACCATCAAGCGGATCTACGGGGACTGGACCATGGACAACATGGACTCCTGGAAGCGCCTGCTGCTGGAAAACGCCCTCATCCCCATCCAGCAGTACAGCTACACCACCGGCAAGAATTCCACCGACTCGGCCATGATTATCGACGCCATGGACATCCTCTACTCCGGACGGGTGGACGGCTTTGTGCTGGTGTCCAGTGATTCGGATTTCACCCGGCTGGCCCTCCGCCTCCGGGAGGCGGGAATGAAGGTCTACGGCATCGGGGAGCGGAAGACCCCCGCACCCTTCATCGTGGCCTGCGACAAGTTCATCTATGTGGAGGTCATCCGGGGCAAGGAGACGGAGAAGCCGGAGGAGAAGGGCCGGGAGAATCCCAGTCCCGCCCCCGCCGCCCCCGAGCGCCGGCCGGTCTCCCTGAAGGTGACCCGTCTCATCGCCTCCGCCGTCCAGGATGTGTCCGATGAGGACGGCTGGGCCTTCATGGGGGAGGTGGGCAACATCCTGTCCAAGAAGCGGCCCGATTTTGATCCCCGGAACTACGGCTTTGCCAAGCTGACCACGCTGGTGAAGTCCATCGACCGCTTTGAGATCGACGCCCGTCCCACCAGCGTGCCCCACGTCAAGCACATCTACGTCCGGGACAAGAAGGCCCGGGGCGGCTGAACACAGGAAAAAAGGAGCGCCGCGGATGATCCGCGGCGCTCCTCTGCGTTCCCGGTCAGAACAGGGGCAGGGCGGTGTCCTCCCCGGTGGCGCGGTTGTAGTAGAGGGGAAACCGGAAACAGGTTTCGTCACAGTCCTCCAGGGTGAGATAGGTGTGGGTGCTGCCCTCTCGCTGATAGTAGCCGGTGCCGGTGTGGTTTCCGTAGCCCGAGGGATCGAAGAAGGGGAAGGACCCGCCGGTCTCCTCCACTTCAAAGTCGAAATTCCATCCCGTCCCCTCCCGCTGAGCCTCCCAGCTTTTCACATATTCGGGGAGGTTCTCCGCCGTCCGGGTCCGGGTGTCCAGGACCATCTCGGGGCAGTCCTTGTCCAGCCAACGGGCGGAGGAGATCCGCAGGGTGAGATGCTCCGCCTGGCTGAAATAAGTGCTCTGGATGCGGTAGTGGGCGGCAAAGGGACTGCTGTCCCCGGGATCCCCGAAGGAGGAGATGCCGTTGTGGACCGTGTCATAGACGTTTCCCTGCTCGTCTTCCAGCTGGAAGGTGAGGCCGGTGAGCCAGGCGGTGTTTCCCTCCTGGCCGGACAGGTCGATCTGGGTGTGGGTGGGGGAGAGGATGACCCGCTCCAGGGTGAGGATCTGTCCGTCCAGCTCGAACCGGGTCCCCAGCTCCACCGCCCGGGCGGAGTCCAGAGAGGTCTGGTTCAGGGTCAGAGGGACCCGGAAGGAGGCCAAGGGCTCATCCTCCCAGGACCAGTCTGCATCCTCGTAAATGTCATAGCGGATCGTAAAACTCCGCGGGGCGGCCGCTCCGGCAAAATCCACGGTGAAGTACTGCGGCTCCCACGGCCGGGCGCCGGGGTCGTCCAGGGAGGCAGACCAGCTCATTCCCAACTCGCCCCCGTCGGCGGCGGACACGCCACGGAGGCAGCCATGGCCGGCGCTCAACGAGAGAAACACGTTGACCTGATGGGCGTCCGCCACCATGCAGTAGAGCTTCAGAGTGATTCCGTTTTCCGTATATTCCTGATTCAGGATCTGATAATAGTCGCTCTCCAGGGCGGCCTTCAGGCTTTCGTTCCCGGAGGCGGCCAGCACCAGATCCTTCAGAATGGGGATCTGTCCGCAGGCCAGGGCAAAGGGGACAGAGACATTCACCAGGATCACAAAGGCGGCCGCCGCTCCCGCCAGGGAGGACAGCGGAATGCCCAGGCGGAGCCGCCGTCCCGCCCGGCGCTTTTTGGCCCGCTCCACTGTGCCCTCCAGGGCGGAGGGTATCTCCAGCGCGTTCAGCGCCGCCAGTTCTTCCGCACGGTTCATATATCTCCCTCCTCGCTCAATTCCAGCCGCAGCAGTGACAGGGCCCTCCTCTGCCGGGTGGCCGCCGTCCCCTGGGGATGGACAGGGCCCGGGCGGTCTCGGCCAGGGTAAGGCCGCTGAAAAACCGCAGCACCACCACCTCCCGCAGCTCCGGTGACAGCCTGCCGATGGCGTCCCGCAGGGGGAGGGCGTCAAACGCCTCGGCGCTCTCCTCCGGGAGGAACTCTGCCGGTTCCTCCCGTTTCCGCCGGCGCAGCTCGTCGTGGCAGACGTTGATCAGGATCCGGGTGGCCCAGGTGTTGAAATAGGTCTCCTCCCGCACCTTTTTATAGCTCAGGAGGCCTTTGTAGACACACTCGTCCACCGCGTCCACGGCGTCGGCCTCCCCACCCAGGTAGAGCAGAGCGGTGCGGTAGAGCCGGGACTTCAGGGCCTCGATCCGGGCGCAGTATTCCGCTTCGGTCACGGCCATCCCTCCTCTCTTCCTCTCTTAGACGTTCCGGGAGGCCGGTTTGATTTCCCTCTGGAATAAAATTTTACCGGAACTTCAGCGGGAAGGCAACCGCCATTGAAATTTCTCCCCAAACCAAGTATAATGAGACAGACTTTACGGCGGGGGAGGACGGAACATGCGGGAACTGGAACAGTTGCCCATCCCTCTGCTCACCTGGTACCGGGAGAACGCCCGGGTCCTCCCCTGGCGGAGCGACCCCACCCCCTACCATGTGTGGGTGTCCGAGATCATGCTCCAGCAGACCCGGGTGGCGGCGGTGCTGGACTACTACCGCCGCTTTCTGGCGGAGCTGCCTACGGTGGCCGATCTGGCCGCCTGTCCGGAGGATAGACTGATGAAGCTGTGGCAGGGCCTGGGCTATTACAGCCGGGCCCGGAACCTCCAGAAAGCCGCCCGGCAGATCATGGAAAAGCACGGCGGGGTGTTCCCCGGCTGTTATGAGGACATCCGGGCCCTGGCCGGGGTGGGGGATTACACCGCCGGAGCCATTTCCTCCATCGCTTTCGGCATTCCGGTGCCCGCCGTGGACGGCAACGTCCTCCGGGTGGTCTCCCGCGTCACCGGGGACCGGCGGGACATCACCCGGCCGGAGACCAAAAATGCCGTCCGGCAGGCCCTGCTGGACACGATGCCCCGGGACGTGCCGGGGGACTACAATCAGGCCCTCATGGAGCTGGGGGCCACGGTGTGTCTGCCCAACGGGGCGCCCCTGTGCGGACGGTGCCCGGCGGCGGACCTCTGCGCCGCCCGTCGGGAGGGGATTACGGCCGAACTGCCGGTGAAGGCCCCCAAAAAGGCCCGGCGGGTGGAGGAGCGGACGGTCTACCTCATCTTCCGCCAGGGGAGGGTGGCCCTCCGCCGCCGCCCGGCCCGCGGGCTGCTGGCGGGACTGTGGGAGTATCCCAACGAGCCGGCACACTGGCCCTGTCCGGTGGCGGGGGAGACGGCGTTCGGCGGCGTGGGAAAGCACATCTTCACCCACATCGAATGGCATATGACCGCCTATCTCGTCCGCGGGGAGAGCGAGACGCTGCCCGAGGGATGGGTGTGGGCGGACCGGGCCGCCCTGGCGGGGCGGTACGCCCTCCCCAACGCCTTCCAGTGCTTTTCCCATCTGGTGGAGGAGCGGCTGTGACGGCGGTGATTTCAGAGAAAAAATAAGGTGGAATGAAGGATGGCAAAGCTGTATTTCCGTTACGGGGTCATGGGCTCTTCCAAGTCGGCCAACGCCCTGATGGTGCGCTACAACTACGAGGAGCGGGGCCAGAAGGCCCTGATGGTGAAGCCGGACATTGACCAGCGGGAGGGCAGAGCCATTGTCAACTCCCGCATCGGCCTGAACTACCCCTGCATCTGGTTCGATGAGCTGCGGGCCATGAGCGCGGAACAGATCCGGACCTGTCAGTGCATCATTGTGGATGAGGCCCAGTTCCTCACCCGGGATGAGGTGGCCTTTCTCACCGAGATCGTGGATGAGATGAAGGTGCCGGTGATCTGCTACGGCCTGCGGGCCGACTTCAAAGGGGACCTGTTCCCCGGGTCGGAAGCGCTGCTGGCCTGGGCGGACATCATCGAGGAGGTCAAGACCATCTGCTGGTGCGGCAAGAAAGCCACCTGCAACGCCCGTTTTGACGAGAGCGGGAACGTCCTGAAGGAGGGCGAGCAGGTGGTTCTGGGGGCCAATGACAAATACATCGGCCTGTGCCGGAAGCACTGGAAGGAAGGTAATCTGGGGCCGAAATAATGACTCCGCCCGGGCGGAAAGGAGGTGAGACCCGGTGACCTTTGACGAACTGAAAGAAAAAGCCCACGCCCTGCCGCTGAAGCCCGGCGTATACATCATGCAGGACAGGCACAATACCGTCATCTACGTGGGCAAGGCCAAGGCATTGAAAAACCGGGTCTCCCAGTATTTCGCCAATCTGGCCTCCCATACGGACAAGACCCGGGCCATGGTCCATGCCATCGACCACTTCGATGTCATTGTGGCCGATTCGGAGTTCGAGGCGCTGGTGCTGGACAACTCTCTCATCAAGCGGCATCAGCCCCGGTACAACATCTTGCTGAAGAATGACAAGGGCTATCCCTACATCCGGCTGGACATCCGGTCGGAGTATCCCCGGTTCTCTCTGGCCAACCGTGTGGCGGAGGACGGGGCCCGGTATTTCGGCCCCTACGGTAGCCGGGGCGCCACCCAGGACATCATCGACGCCCTCCGCACCGCCCTGCGGCTGCCCTCCTGCCATAAGAAGTTCCCCCGGGACATCGGAAAGGAACGGCCCTGCCTCAACTACCATATGGGCCTGTGCGACGGTTACTGCCGCCCTGAGATGGATCAGTCCCGCTACCGGAAGGCCATAGATCAGGCGGTCCGGCTGTTGGAGGGCCAGTTCAAGGAGGTGCAGACCGACCTTACTGCCGAGATGGAGCGGGCGGCGGAGGAACTCCGCTTTGAGAAGGCCGCCGAGCTCCGGGACCGGATCCGGGCCATCGAGCTGCTGGGCAAGCGGCAGAAGGTGGTGGCTGGCTCTCTGGCGGACACCGATGTGGTGGGCTGGTACCGGGGGGAGGCCAGAAGCTGCTTTGTGGTGCTCCACTACGTGGAGGGGGATCTGGCCGCCAAGGACATGGATCTCATCGAGACCCCGGTGGAGGGGGAGATGGGAGAAGAGGTATCCGCCCTGGTGCGGCAGTATTACGCCAGCCGCGCCAAGCTGCCCAGACAGATCCTGCTCCCCTGCGAGTTGGAGGACGAGGCGGCGGTGGCCCGGCTTCTCTCCGAGTCCTGCGGACGGCGGGTGGAACTGGTAACTCCCCAGCGGGGGGCCAAGATGGACCTCATCCGTCTGGCCAACAAGAACGCGGCGGAAGAGGTGGAGCGGGCCACCACCCGGGACGAGCGCCAGTCCAAACTGCTGGAGCTGCTGGGCGGAATGCTGGGCCTGGACGCGCCTCCCAACCGCATCGAGTCCTATGACATCTCCAACCAGGGGGCGGACGATATCGTGGCCTCCATGGTGGTCTATGTGGGGGGAAAGCCCCTGAAGCGGGATTACCGCCGCTTCAAGCTGAAGGATATGGATACACCCAACGACTACGCCTCGATGGAGCAGGTGCTCACCCGCCGGTTCCGACGCTATCTGGACGGGGATGAGAAATTCAGCGGACTGCCGGATGTCCTTTTTATTGACGGCGGCGAGGAGCACGCCCTGGTGGCGGTGAGCGTGGAGGAGAAGCTGGACCTCCATATCCCGGTGTTCGGCATGGTGAAGGATGACCGTCACCGCACCCGGGCTCTGGTGACACCCGACGGCCGGGAGATCGGCATCCAGCGGGTGCCCGCTGTCTTCGCTTTGGTGGGACAGATCCAGGAGGAGACCCACCGTTTCGCCATCGAGTTCCACCGCCAGCAGCAGTCCCGGCGGGTGAAGGGTTCCGAACTGGACAAGATTCCCGGCGTGGGCCCGGCCCGGCGGGCGGCGCTGTTAAAGAAGTTCAAAAGTGTCAAGAATATCAAAACGGCCGCCCTGTCCGAACTGGAGGAAGCGGTGCCCAGGAGCACCGCCCGGGCGGTGTACGGCTATTTCCGGAACGGCGAAGCCGGGAAAGAGGAGCCGGACGGCCCCTCCGGGATCCGGCGCTGAACCGCCAACCCAACATGAGAAAGGAAGTGCGCCCATGCGCGTCATCACCGGAACGGCCAGAGGCCGCAAACTGAAAGATCTGCCCGGAATGGATACCCGACCTACCACCGACAAGGTGAAGGAGTCCATTTTCAACATTGTCCAGTTCGACGTGGAGGGCCGCCGGGTGCTGGACCTTTTCGGCGGTACCGGCCAGCTGGGCATCGAGGCGCTGTCCCGGGGGGCCGGCCGCTGCGTTTTCGTGGATTCTTCCCGCCAGGCGGCGGCGGTGATCCGGGACAACGTGGCCCTCACCGGCTTTTCTGACCGGGCCCAGGTGGTCCAGGGAGACGCCATCTCCTTCCTGGGGAGCTGCCGGGAGAAGTTCGGCCTGGCCTTTCTGGACCCGCCCTATGCCGCTGATTTGCTGGAAAAAGCCCTCTTCCGCATTGCTGAGATTGACATTATGGCTGAAAATGGTATAATTGTCTGCGAAAGCGCCGCCGAAAAGGCGCTTCCCACTCTCCCGGCCCCCTATGAGAAAGGGCGGGAATACCGTTATGGCAAGATTAAGCTGACTCTATACCACCGCCGGGCCTAAGAGGGTCCGGACGGGCGCAAGGACGTGTCATTTATGAAGACAGCGATCTATCCCGGCAGCTTCGACCCCATCACCCTGGGCCATCTGAACGTGATCAAGCGGGCCTCCCAGTGCTTTGACCGTCTCATCGTCTGCGTGATGGTGAACTCGGAAAAGGTGAACACCGGCCTCTTTACCCCTGACGAGCGGGTGGAGCTCATCCGCCGGGTGGTGGCGAAGATTCCCAACGTGGAAGTGGATCAATCAGCCATTCTGGTTTCGGAGTACGCCAAACAGCGGAAGGCGTGCACCCTGGTCAAGGGCCTGCGGGCGGTGTCCGACTATGAGAAGGAGCTTCAGATGGCTCTGATCAACCGGAAGCTCAATCCCCGCCTGGAGACGATGTTCCTGCCTTCCAGCACCAAGTATACTTACGTCAGTTCCAGCGTGGTCAAGGAGATGGCGGCCTATGGGGCCGACCTGAGTGACTTCGTTCCCCGTGAGATCATCGGGGAGGTGAACGAGAAAATGAAAAGCAGGAGGAGACAATAATGGCGACCGGAGTAAATGAACTGCTGGATATGCTGTTTGAGATGATCGACGAGGCGAAGAATGTCCCCTTTGCCTCTGATAAGTGCATGTTGGAGCGGGACAAGGCGCTGGATCTGATCGATGAGATCCGGGGCGCTTTCCCGGTGGAACTGGCCGAGGCCAAGAAGCTTCTGGCCGCCCGGAACGAATACATCGCCTCCGCCAAGCGGGAGGGAGAGCTCATCGTCCAGCAGGCCAACGAGAAGGCCAAACAGATTCTGGCGGAAGATGAGCTCGCCGCCCAGGCCAAGCAGCGCGGAGCGGAGATGATCCGCCAGGCGGAGGAGAAATCCCGGGAGCTGAAGAAAGCGGCGAACGACTACTGTGAAGACGCCCTCCGCCGTACTGAAGAGGCGGTGGCCGAGGCCTATGATGAGATCAAAAAGTCCCGCAGCCGCTTCCGGGCGGCGGCGGCCGGACTTTCCGGCCCGTCGGCCGGTCAGAACCAGGTCTTTGACGCAGAGGCTGAGGAAGAGAACTAAGTCAGAACATTGTGAACGGGCGGGCCCCTTTGCGGGGACCCGCCCGTTTTGCGTCTGATGACGTTCCGGAATTCCCTAAAATTTCCCTTCGACACAATATCTTGTTTTGAGAAGGCAAAAACCTTCCACAAAATGTGTTTTTGCCTTGGGAAAATGGCTGCAAATTGAAATCGACATGTTTTTTTCATTCAAAAAACTTTCGTTTTTGTCAGAAAAAAAGAGATATTTCCATGAAAAAAATCCTGATTTCCTATTGCAATTTTATTGCCCACACCTTATACTAAAAAACAGAGTGGAGGAAAGTGGAGTGTTTAACCACTGAATCCCATAAGAATGGGGGGAGAGGGCATGACCGGCACCTACGAGCACAGCATCGATGCCAAGGGCCGGCTGTTTATCCCTGCCAAGCTCCGGGAAGAACTGGGGGCCACGTTTTACCTGGCCATGGGTGTGGATGCCTGCCTGGCCATCTATCCCCAGGAGACCTGGGACCGCTTTACGGAGAAGTTCGCCTCCATGCCCATGAGCCAGTCCAAAGCCATGCGGCCGCTCTTTGCCAACGCCTGTAAATGCGAGCTGGACAGCCAGGGCCGTATCGTGGTGCCGCAGAAGCTGCGCCGCTATGCCGGGCTGGAGAAGGACGTTGTTATCATCGGCGTTCACGACCGGGCTGAGATCTGGGCCGCCGAGACCTGGCGCGCTCAGGAGGAGGAAGAAATGACCCCGGAGAAGATGTCCGCCTGTATGGAGGCGCTGGGCTTCTGATGAGTGAGATATATTCCCACCGTCCGGTGCTGCTGGACGAGTGTATCGAGGGGCTGGCCATCCGGCCGGACGGGATCTATCTGGACGGCACGTTGGGCCGGGCGGGACACTCCGCCGAGATCGCCAAACGGCTCACCACCGGACACCTCTATTGTATTGACCGGGATCAGGCGGCTCTGGACGCCGCAGAGGACAAGCTTGCCCCTTGGCGGGACAGGGTGACCCTGATTCACGGAAATTTTATGGAACTGGACGCTCTGCTGGAGCGGTTCAGCGTGCCCGGGCTGGACGGGATGCTTTTCGATCTGGGGGTATCCTCCCCCCAGCTGGATGACCCGGCCAGAGGATTCTCCTACATGCACGACGCCCCGCTGGACATGCGGATGGACCAGTCAGAACCGTTGACCGCCCGCACCGTGGTGAACGAGTGGCCCCAGGAGGAGCTCCGGCGCATCCTCTATCAGTATGGGGAGGAGCGGTACGCCCCCGCCATCGCGGCCCATATCGTCCGGGCCAGGGAGCGGGCCCCCATCGAGACCACCTTCCAGCTGGTGGATGTGATCCGCTCGGCCATGCCGGCTCAGGCCCTGCGGGAGAAGCAGCACCCCGCCAAGCGGACGTTTCAGGCCATCCGGATCGCCGTCAACGATGAGCTGACGGCGGCGGAACGGGTCATCGCCCAGGCGGTGCCCCGGCTCAACTCCGGCGGACGGCTGTGTATTATTACATTCCACTCGCTGGAGGACCGGATCGTGAAGACGGGCTACGCCGCTCTGGTGAAGGGCTGTACCTGCCCGCCGGACTTTCCAGTGTGCGTGTGCGGAAAAAAGCCCAGCATCCGTCTGGTCAACCGGAAGCCGATCCTGCCGGGAGACCGGGAACTGGAGGAAAATCCGCGGTCCCGGAGCGCAAAGCTGCGGATCGCGGAAAAGCTGTAAGCCCAATATGGGTACGAAAGAATCTCGGAGAATGGAGTGACAACCATGGCAGACGCCGCCAAACGGAGAAGCTATGACCCCTATCGCAATATCAGCTACGCCTATGACGGCTCCGCCGCCCGGGTGCTGGAGCATGACGAGGTTCTCCGTCCTGAGCCCCGGCAGCACACCCGCCGTCAGGCGATTGCCCGACCCAGGGTCCGGGTGCGGGAGGCGGGGCAGGTCTCCCTCTTCGCCGTGTGCGGGTTTGCGGCGGTGGCTGTGATGGCGGTGCTCATCCTGATGTGCTATGTCCAGCTGTCCAGTATCTCCAGTGATATGGTCGCGCTGGACAGCGAGCTGACCCGTCTCAAGAGTGAAGAGGCCACTCTGATGGCCCGTTACGAATTGGCCTATGATCTGAACACCATTGAGAGCACAGTCACTGCCGACGGCTCCATGATTCGCCCTCAGCCCGGGCAGATGATCTACGTGGATCTGACCGAGCCTGACAGCGTGGTGGTTTATGACAATGGAACAGAAACGGAAAAGAGCTTCCTGGATGGGATCCGGGAGATCGTGGGAAATGTGCTGGCATATTTTTGAGCCGGGGCCAATATACTGCGCTGAGAGATCCTGACATAGACAGAGAGAAGCTGAGGGAGTAAGAAAAGAAGTTTTCTTACTCCCTTATGTCTATTTGGATGGCTTAAAAGGTCCGCCGGAGAGAAACTGTATCAAGCCCGGAGCACAAAGGGCCGAAAGGAGAACGCTATGAGGGAGAGAGAACGCCGGGGGCGGCAGGAGCGCCCCGCTGAACGCCGCACCCCTGACCGCCGGGCCAACGTTATCATTCTGAAGCGGACGGTCTTCCTGATGATCCTGTTCGGCATTCTCCTGTTTATTCCGCTGTTTGGCAAGCTCTATGCCATCCAGATCACCGACCACGAGATGTATCAGCAGAAGGCCATCGAGCAGCAGACCATGGACAATGCGGTGGCCGCCAACCGGGGGAAGATCACCTCGGCGGACGGGGAGATCCTGGCCATGTCGGCCACAGTGTACGATGTGATCCTCTCTCCGGCGGATTTTAAGAAAGTTCAGGAGAGCTGGGACGATAAATACGGAGATGAGCCGGATCAGGCCAAGTACCCCCGGCCGGAGGCCGAGACTGTGGCCAGCGGCCTGGCAGAGATCCTGGAGGTGGATGAGGAGAAGACTCTGGCCCGGATGAGCAAAAACTCCTACTACGAGGTCATTGCCAAGCGCGTGGAAAAGGAGACGGCCGATCAGGTCCGGGAATTCATTCTGGAACATCACCTCTCCAACAGCATCCAGCTCATTCCCACCACCAAGCGGTATTATCCCAAGGGGTCCCTGGCCTCCCAGGTCCTGGGCTGGGTGAATCCGAATCTGGACAACACCGGCGCCTATGGAATGGAGGCCCTCTATGAAAAAGAACTGGCCGGCCAGACCGGCCGGGTGGTGACGGCCAAAAAGGGCGACGGGACCGAGATGAAATACTCCTTCCAGGACTATTACGACGCCACCGACGGCAACGATCTCAACCTGACCCTGGATACCACGATCCAGTATTACTGCGAGCGCATTCTGGAGAAAGGCATCGAGATGTTTGACGTTCAGAACGGCGGCTTTGTCATCGCCATGGACCCGAACACCGGAGCCATCCTGGCCTGGGCGAACTCTCCCACCTACGATCTGAATACGCCCTGGACGGTCAGCGATCCGGTGCTCAGCGAGTATCTGGAGAAGGTGAAGAACGATCCGAACTCCAACGAGGAGGCCTATCAGGAGGCCCTGAGCCAGATGCAGAACAAGCAATGGCGCAACAAGGCCATCAACGACACGTATGAGCCCGGCTCCACCTTCAAATCCGTTGTGCTGGCCGCGGCGCTGGAGGAGGGGGTTGTCAACGAGAATTCCACCTTCTATTGTCCCGGCTATGCCGTAGTGGCCGACCGGCGGATCGGCTGCTCCAAGAAAACGGGACACGGCAGCCAGAATCTGGCCCAGGCGGTGGCCAACTCCTGCAACCCCGCCTTTATCGCCATCGGGCAGGCCCTGGGCGCGGAAAAGTTCTATGATTACCTGGAGGACTTCGGTTTCCTGGAGGCGACCGGCATTGATATGCAGGGCGAATCCAAGATCAATCCGGTCAGCGCGGGCCTCATCTGGTCCCGGGAAAAGTTTACCTCGGCCAACGGCATCACCAACCTGGCCACCGCCTCCTTCGGGCAGGGCCTGCAGGTCACGCCGATCCAGCTCATCACCGCGGCTTCCGCCGTGATCAACGGCGGGCACCTGATGAAGCCCTATGTCATGAGTTCCATTACCGACCCCGATGGAAATGTTGTCAGCCAGAACCAGCCCACCGAGGTCCGTCAGGTCATCGGTGAGGAGACCTCTGAGCGGTGCCGCACCATCCTGGAAGGGGTGGTGGACGGCGGAACCGGCAAGCGGGCCTACGTTCCCGGCTACCGCATCGGCGGCAAGACCGGTTCTTCCGAAACGCTGGAGAGCCGGCAGGGAATCGACCACACCATCGTCTCCTTCCTGGGCTTCGCTCCTGCCGATGATCCCCAGGTCATCGTGCTGGTGATGTACGACAACCCCAAGCCCGCCTCGCCCGGCAATAACCTGACGGCGAAGGGCTACTATATCAGCGGCGGCAATATGGCGGCGCTGATGGCGGGAGAACTGCTGTCCAACATTCTGGACTATATGGGAGTGGAGAAGAACTACACCGACGCAGAGAAGGCCATGATCGACGTGACCGTTCCCAATCTGGTGGGCCAGACTGCCCAGGTGGGCAAAGAGTCTCTGGAGAACGCAGGCTTTACGGTTCGGACCGAGGGAGACGGAGATACCGTCACCGCCCAGATCCCGGTGGGAGGCGCGGTGATCCCCAGCGGCAGTGAAGTGGTCCTCTATCTGGGGGTCGACAAACCCACAGATCAGGTGACGGTCCCCGATGTCCGGGGCCAGACCGCTGAGGCGGCCCAGCAGGCGCTGAAACAGTACGGCCTCTACCTGAAGGTGGGCGGCTCCAGCCGCTACATGGCTTCCAACGCGGTAGTGGCCAGCCAGTCCGTTGAGGCGGGCTCCAAGGTGGAGCGGGGCACGGTGATCGAGTGCCTCTTCGCCGACAATACCATGGTGGACTGACCGGCGCTCTCTTGAGAGAGGACAGACAGGTGAGGTTTTCGCACATTTTTCTCGGAAAGGGGTGTTTTGATGCGGCTGAGCGCATTATTGGCGGGGACCGGCGCCGCCCTTCCCGCCGGGGACGTGGAAATCAAAGGCATCAGTTACGACACCCGCACCATCCGGCCCGGCGAGCTCTTTGTGGCGCTCCGGGGGTATAAGACCGACGGACACAAATATATCGGCGAGGCGTGGCGGAAAGGGGCCGCCGCCGTGGTCTGCGAAGAGGGGGAGGGGCTGACCGTCCCGGACAGCCGGGCGGCTCTGGCCGTCCTCTCCGCCAACTGGTTCGGGCACCCGGCGGAAGAGCTGAACGTGGTGGGGATCACCGGCACCAACGGAAAGACCACATCGACCACCCTCCTTTATGGGGTGCTCATGGCGGTGACAGGCCGAAAGGTTGGCCTGATCGGCACCAACCGGATCTGCGTGGGAGAGGAGAGCTTTCCCGCTCAGCGCACCACCCCGGAGAGCTGGGATCTTCAGCAGTGGCTCCGGCGGATGGCGGACGCCGGCTGCTCCTATGTGGTGATGGAGGTCTCCTCCCACGCGCTGTGCCTCCACCGGGTGGACGGGATCCGGTTTGCTGTGGGGGCCTTTACCAATCTGACCCAGGATCATCTGGATTTTCACAAGACCATGGAGGCGTACCGGGCGGCAAAGGGACGGCTTTTCAGCCAGAGCGGCCGGGCGGTCCTGAATCTGGACGACGAGGCGGGGCGCGAGTACGCCCAAACAGCCCCCTGCCCGGCGCTGACCTACTCCGAGCGGCGGGACGAGGCGGATCTGACCGCCAAAAACCTGCGGCTGCTCCCCTTTCGCACGGAATTCGAGGCGGTGGGCCGA
>JAQXNP010000048.1 GCA_029098065.1 Clostridiales bacterium
TATCATCTATCTAAACCTCTTGAAAAACCTGACTTTCCTTGATTTCCGGGCATTTTTTAAATGGCCCGATGCTCGTTCACTTGGCATATCGTAGCAAAAATTCGCATATCTTTGCCGGCAAAAGCAGTACAGCGAGTAGTAAATTGAACCTTCAATCATGTTTTACTACTGGCCCTTTTCTGCGATATCTGGCGAAATCCTATGGCAGAGCTTTCCCGCAAATTTTTACGGGTATCCGAAAAGCCGATGTGCGGATCAGGATGGAGGGTTACACCACATTCGGAAGAAGATAACTAATTTATAATATTAACACAATGGTTCCCATTTTTCCACAACAGAAAAACGCTCTGATGAAACAGAGCGTTTTTATATAAAACTGACCGCGGCATTTTCCGGGAGAGGGGGCTGTTACAGCTCCTCAAGACGGCCCCCGCCTGGCGGTTTCAGTGATAAGACGCGAAAGACTGACGGTGGTTGTCCCGGATATAAAAAGGGACGGCATAGGCCGTCCGAAAAACGCGCGGGCTGCGCGGAATTTTTGGTCTGTGCCCCCGCAGGCAGCGGCTGCCAACCTGCGGGGGACAGCGTTTTGAGAGAGAAAGGAAAAGAGAGGTGGTGTTTTGACATTTTCTTAGCCTGTCTGTCCTGACGAGTATAGAATATCACTTCTGGAAGGAAAGTGATGGACAGATTGGGAACTTCCCGTGAACAATTTGTGAATGCATCAGTTTTCTATTTGATCCGATAGAGAGAGGATAAAACACGCCAGTTTTGTGGGAAAGGCCGCATCAGATTCCAGTACCCGGCTCCAATGAGTCCGTACTCCGGGATAAGGGCCAGTTTGGCCCGAATGCTCCGGGCGTCCTCGAACCAGACCTCGTGGCGGATGCCGCTTTCATCGGTGTACCGGAACCAGGGGGACTGGGAGCGCTCATCGTATTCAATGGCCTGCCCGTACCGGCGGGCCAGAGCAACCGCCTGCTGGCTGGAAATGGAGGTGGCTTTCGTCTGCCCCTGAACGAAGGGAAGGGGCCAGTCGTAACCGTAATTTGGGACCCCCAGCCAGATTTTTTCGGCGGGGATCTCGGTGAGGGCGTACTCTACCACCTCACGCACATTGGGGATGGGAGCCACCGCCATGGGAGGTCCGTAGGTGTAGCCCCACTCATAGGTCATCAGCAGAACCTGATCCACCGCCGCGCCGATGGCGGCAAAATCGTGACCCTCATAGAGGGTTCCCCGCTGAGTGGCGGAGGTTTTGGGCGCCAGGGCGGCGATGACCGGGTAGCCCAGAGGATTCAGCCGGGCGCGGAGAGTGCCCAGAAAGGCGGCGTAGGCCCCGGCATCCTCCGGGTAGACGTATTCAAAGTCCACATCCAGGCCATCGTAGCCCTTCATGCGGAGATTGACGGCGATGTTGTCTATGAGCCGGGCCTGAACAGCTGGATCTGTGAGGGCCAGATGGGCCAGGTCGTTGGAGAAGCCGCCCTCCTTGGTCAGGGTGGACAGGTGCATCAGGGGAGACACACCGGAGGCCTTGGCCATGGCAATGAGAGCCTCGTCATCCAGATCCACCAGAGAGCCGTTTTCCTGGAAGCCGTAGGTAAAGGGGGTCAGATAGGTCAGATAAGGAAGCGTGGACTGCAGAAGGGCTTTGTCGATAAAGGGATAGGCGTAACCGTTGATCCCAATTTCAGCCCCCGGCTCTTCCCGATAGGAGATGACCAGAGTCTGCCCCGGCCAAACCTGGGGTTTTCCCTCCAGAGCCGGATTGTTCTGATAGAGCCGCCGGAGGGTGGTGTCATATTGGCGGGCCACGGCGGACAGGGTCTCTCCGGGTTGGACCGTATGGGTGACCTGAGGAAAACGGATGACCAGCGCCTGCCCCACTACCAGGTGTTCCGGGGCCTCCAGGCCGTTGTCCACGGCGATCTGGGACATGGGGACGGAATATTGAAGGGCCAGGGCGTACAGCGTGTCGCCCGGCTGAACCACATGTATGACCATGGTGTTATACCAGTGTGACGAAGTCGGCGTTGGCCCAGCCCACAATGCCGTTATAGTCCACCACATACCAGTTGCGGTACTGATTGAGGACCTTGAGCCGGGCTCCGTCCGGGGCCCGGGTGACAACGTAAGAGGCGGTGTCCGGCTTATCCCGGATGTTCAGATTGCCCCAGCTCACATCCACCACGGCATTTCTGGCCGGCCGGGGAGTGAGGAAGGGGACGCCAAAATACTCGGTGAGGGAGAGGGCGATGCTCCGGGCGGCGGCGTCCAGATTGTTTTTGATCCAGGCAGCGTCGTCGGGATTGTCGTGGTAGCCCAGCTCGATGAATACCGACGGAGCCCGGGGCTGGCGGACCTCTCCGATGGTGGTGGAGGGCTCCGTGCGCACATTGTTGGGCAGGGGATAGATCTCCTTCAGCCCATCGGCAATGAGGGTGGCGGCGGCCTGGCCCTGGCTGCTGCCGGGGTAATAGAAGACGATGATGCCCCGGCGCTGACCATAAAGTCCCTCGGGGGCGGCGTTAGAGTGCAGGGCCAGATGAAGATCGTACTGTCCCTGGTTGGACTGCCGAATGGAAGAGGCGGCGGTCATGTCGGGGGTGTTGCGGGTGTAGCGGATGCCGGATGCCGTCAGGTAGGGGACCAGGGCGTCGGCCAGCCGGTTCATCCACTCCTCCTCGGTGCCGCCGTTGACATAGTAATTATTCTCCTGAGTGGAAGGGGAGAGATAGATGATGGGCATAATGGGGACCTCCTTTTGCCCATCCTATGTATTGGGGGCCGCCGGGGTGAAAAAATGCCCTCCCCGGAGGGAGGGCATGGATCAATCGGTCCGTTTCCGGAACAGAGCAAACAGATTGCTGCTTTTGCAGGCTTCCTTCCAGGCCTGGCCGGTGAACAGCATACAAAGCCCGGGGATGGAGGATAAGACCATCGACCCGGCCAGGGAAAGCAGAAACGTGCCGCCGAACAGCAGAATCTGCTGTCTGGGGGTAGACAGGAGGTAGGCCCCCGTGGACCGGTGCCATAACCAGCGGCAGATCTCCAGAGCCATGGGGTGAATCAGATAGACGCAGAAGGAATTCCCCGCCAGAAGGGGAAGAAGCCTGCCGCGCTCGTCCCGGCCCCGCAGGCAGGACTTGGCCAGCAGGAAGAGAGATACCGACAGGATCATCATGAAGAGTGCCAGATAGCTGACAAAACCGTCGGTATAACTCTCCCGGGCGAAGGTGAAATACCGGGTGATCAGGATAATGACGGCAGCCGTTCCAACGGCGGTGAGGGCCAGAGTCCGCTTGGAGGGCAGATGTTCCTGACGCTCCAGATAGGCGCCCAGCAGAAAATAGCCGAGATAACCGCCCACCACGCTGACAGTGAAGAGGGAGCTCTCGGTGACAACCTGCTGCCAGGCGGCGGGAAGAAAGGCCTTTACCGTGCGGGATCCCAGGGTTACCACCATCCACAGCCCCATCATATAGTTCCATTGATGGTCTGAGAGGTGGTCGGTCATGACCTTGAGCAGGGGGGAGAGCAGGTACATGGGAATGAGGGCATAGAGGAACCAGTAGGGGACGATGACAGGAGTGTTAAACAGCTTTTTGGCGGCCTCTGCCGCCGCGGCGGTATTGCCGGAACACACATAGTAAAGAAGGATCAGAGCGCTCCAAACGCACAGCGGGATCAGCACCTTGGGAAGCCGGCGATGAAAAATATGGCGGGGATCCCCGGTCCGGTCATCCGACAGAAGCAGAGCGCCCGACATCATAAAGAAG
>JAQXNP010000049.1 GCA_029098065.1 Clostridiales bacterium
ACCCGCCGTTGTCGGCAAAGGTCCGGTGGCACTTTTCGCCCCCCTTGGGGGTGAACTCGATCCGGGAGAAGTGGCTGTGAAACCGGCTGGCCCGCTCCGGACCCAGGGCGGCTTCAATCTGGTCCAGCATGGCCTCGCAGGCCTCCGGGCCGGTAAGCTCCCCCAGGGTGCGGGCGTAGAGATGCCCGAAATCCACGCAGGGGATGAGCCGGTCATCCAATTGACATAACTCGAGGACCTCGGCCAGATCGCCCAACTGGTTGATCTTCCCCATGGTCTCGGGACACAGGGCGATGTGGGAAAACCCCTCGCCCTCCCAGACTGTCAGCACCTCTTTCAGGGAGGCCCTGGCGATGTCCAGCGCCTCCCGGCGGGTGCGCTTCATCAGGGCGCCGGTGTGGACCACCACCCGGCCGGCCCCCATCCAGTCGGCGGCCCGGCAGGCAGAGAGGATATATCCGATGGTCTTTTTCCGGCTTTCCGGATCAGGGTTGGCCAGGTTGATGAAATAGGGGGCGTGGAGGGAGAGAGAGATCCCGGCCTCCCGGGCGGCGGCGCCGATCTTCCTGGCGCTGTCCTCTCCGATGTGGACGCCCTTGCCGCACTGATACTCGTAGCAGTCCAGACCCAGCTCCGCAAGCCACCTGGGGGCGTCCGCGGAGGAGGAATAGGGAAAGGCGTCGGCGTTGCCCGCCGGACCGAATTTCGCGTTCATGGCTTCACTTCCTTTTTCCCGCCAGACGGAAGGGGGTCTCCGCTGCGTAGCGTACCGCCCGGAGGGGGTTGCGGCCGATGGCGATCGGCTTCACCAGCACAGCGGCTACCCCGGCCCGGTTGGCTCCCCAGATGTCGGTAAAGATCTGATCGCCCACCATGACAGCCGCCCCGGCGGGCACTCCGGTCTGTTCCAGGGCGCGCTGGAAGCCGCCGGTGCCCGGCTTGCCGGCGTGGCGGATGCAGGGGATACCCAGCGCGGCGCAGAAGTCGGGGCACCGGCGGCTCTTGCGGCTGTTGGAGACCACGAAGAGGGAGATGCCGGCCTGTTCCAGCTCGTCCTTCCACCGCCGGAGGGCGGGGGAGGGCAGAGACTCCTCATAGGGGACCAGCGTATTGTCCAGATCAGCCAGCACCAGACGGATTCCGGCGGCGCGGAGTTCCTCCGGCCGGAGCTGGTAAATGTTGTCCAGCACGCGGGCGGGCACCAGGGGACAGGTCAAGGGATCACCTCGTTTGGACGTCTTTTTTGGGGGCGTCATACATATAAAGGAATTATAACACCGATCGGGCCATCAGGACAAGGGGGAATTGGGCATGACACAGACGCTGATCCTGGCCGCCCGGCCGGAGCAGATGACCGCCGCCGGGAGCTGGGGGCTGCCTCTGGCCCACCTGGCCTACCGCGTGGGAGGAGGGCCTCATCTGTTCCGGGTCAATTCCCCGGCCGTCCCCCGGGGCGGGCTCATGGTCATGGACGCCCACCGGTTTGACGGCGCGGGGGAGTCCGTTCCCTTTTGCCATGAGGTGCTCCGGGAGTGCGCCGCCCGGAAGTTTACCGGGGTGGTCTGCCGCTTCGGGGGAAAGCCCCAACCCGTTTTGGGAGAGATCTGCCGCCGGCTCGGTGACCTGTGTGCCGGCCGGGGTCTGAGCTGCTATGTCAGTGAGGCCTATGGTGCCGCCGCCCCGGCGGCCAGGGTGATCATCCCCACCGCCCTGTCCGGCGGTTCCCTCCACAGCCGGCTGGAGGAGGCCCAGGGGCGTTTCGGCCGGGACCGGGTGGCGGTATGGGCGGACCGGGCGGCAGAGGATTTCCTGCTGCCCTCTCCCAGTGGGGCGGGCGCTCCGCTGACGGCGGAGGAGCTCAGCCGCCGGAAGGAGGAGCAGGGGGCCAGCGTGTTTTTCTCCGACGAGCTGTGCGCCCACTACTTCACCTACATGGCTGGGGAGAAGGCCCACTTTGTCCTGTTTGACGATGCCGGGAGCATTCGCAAAAAGCTGCGCATCGCCCGGAATCTGGGTGTGGCCGAGGCGTTCCTGCCCTATGAGACAACGGCGGATCTGCTGAAGGAACTGCTGGAGAGGCCGTGAGCCTGGGACGCAAAAAAGCCCCGCGTCCATCTCGGACACGGGGCTTTTCACGCTTTTAATAGAATTTCTTGCGATTCTTCCGGGCGGCCTCAGACTTCTTGCGGCGCTTGACGCTCGGGCTCTCATAGTGCTCACGCTTGCGCACTTCGGCCAGGACTCCGGACTTGGCGCAGCTTCTCTTGAAACGCTTCAGCGCGTTGTCCAGGGACTCGCCCTCTTTTACGCGGATCTCCGACATTGACTTTCCCCTCCCTCCGAAGCGGCGGCAGACAAGACCGCCGCGAAAGGGCCACATAGCTATGGCTTTAACAGTAGTATTATATGTGATTTGCCTACGCTTGTCAAGAAAGATTTACAGATCATTCCTTCCGGAACGGTTCCGGATCTTCCGGCCGTCCCCGGTCCGCCGGGTACATTGCAGCACCGGGAAGGGAGGCCGGTTCTCAGGAAAGGACCCGGCCCTGAAGGCACCTTTTGAATGCGTTTACTGGGGCTTGACGATGAAGTTGACCAGCTTGCCCGGCACGTAGATGGTCTTGATGATATTCATGCCGGCAAGGAATTTGGCCACCTTGGGCTGGGCCTTGGCGGCGGCCACAATGGTTTCCTGATCGCTGCCGGCGGGCACATCCGCCGTGCCCCGGAGCTTGCCGCCTACCTGAACCGCGATGGTGATGGTGTCGGCCACGGTTTTGCTCTCGTCGTAGGCGGGCCAGCTCTGCTGGCAGACCATCTCCCCGCTGTGGGCGGCGGCATATCCCATGTTTTCCCACAGCTCCTCGGTCATGTGGGGGGCGAAGGGATTGAGCATCTGGAGCAGAGCGCCGTAGTCGCCCCGGGAGCAGCCGTTGGCGTAGAAGTCGTTGACCAGGGCCATCAGAGCGGCAATGGCGGTGTTGAACTTCATGTTGTCAATGTCGTCAGATACCTTTTTGATGGCCTTGTGGATGGCGGACTCATTTTTGGAGGAATAGGCCGGATCATCCGTGACCTGTTCGGAGAGGTTCCACACCCGGTCCAGGAAGCGCTTGCAGCCCTTGACGGC
>JAQXNP010000050.1 GCA_029098065.1 Clostridiales bacterium
GCTCTCCGCAAACGATATATTGGGCAGATATATACTCGATATACCCCGTTTCATCTGGTTCAAGAGGCATTGTTTCAAACGGTTTTTCTATATCAATTCCTAACGAAAAAAGATATTCAGCAATTTCCGGATAGGTTGCTTCGATTTCACGGACATAGTTTTGACAATATGCACAGTCGCATAAGTCACGATAGCTTATCTGTTCATAATACGATTTTGTTCTTCTAATATCCAAGTTCAACACCTCTACAAACTCCGATTTGTAGCTCTGTTCGGTTCCATGTTATTACAAAACAGAAAAGAATGCACCACCAGCCACCGCAGCGCAAACGACTGTGACTGTTGGCTGTCTTATGAACACCGCCCATTGCAGCGGGTGGAGATGCGGAGAGAAGGAGTATATTATGAAGTGTTTTAATAAAATAATGATATCCTTTGCGATTATGCTGACAGGGCTGCTTGGAAGTCTGACAATTCTGCATGGTTCCATTTTGGCGGCGTTCACCGGAACTCCGGATAACAATCTGCTCTCGTTTATGAAATTGTCCGGGCTTTTGCCGCTGCTGATTTCTTTTGGAATTATATTTGCCGTCGGGTTTGCGCTTTTGCTGTTTTTCTGCTGCAGCTGTAAGAGATAGAGTTCTTTGCTCTCATTACTTGACGGCTTCCAAACTGTACATCGCTTGCTGCCCCGGGACACACCCACAGAGTGCAGGGCAAAATGAATATAATCGCTCCGGCTCTGACCGCAGAGCCGGAGCTTTTGATTCGTCCCAATACGCCGTTCGGATTTACGCCTGTGCATCAAGTAAGATCAATTCCAATTCGTCAGAAGCAGCCCTGCTTAAGGGCTGTTTTGTGCGGGCGGGAGTTGTGCAGACTCACCGCAGTCTGCCGAACCCTTACAGGAAAGCCTTGAGTTCTTCCGCTCCGGCCTCCTCCGCGGACAGCAGCCGCTGGGCCAGTTCTTTGGCCGGGCCGTCTCCCTGATAGTCGTGCAGATGCTGGAGGGTCTTGCTTACCCCCATGTTGTGGCCCTGGATGGTCATCTCCGCGATCCTGGAGTCTGAACGGTTCATCAGCAGTTTGCCTACCGACAGGGCCTCGGTGGACACTTTGGCCGCCGTGCTGATGCCCCGGGGCTCCGTCCCGTGTTCCCAGAGTGCCCGGGCCGCCTCCGCCCGGAGGGCGCGGTAGCCCTCGGCCTGTTCGGTCAGAACACGGCGCAGTTGCTCGCCCTCCGCATAGTCCAGCACGGACAGGATGCCTTCACAGCCCATGTCCGCTCCCTTGTGGACGTATTGGAGCAGTACTTCTTCCTTCATCATCTCAGATTCCGCCTCCTGGTCCGTGCCGGCAGTCTGCCGGCACGGATCCAATTTGCCCCGGATGGGCGGAAACATACGGCGGAACATCAGAAAAAGACGGAACGCGGAGCGGAGGCCGCCGGACAACTGATACCGGTCTGGGATGGTTCCGTTTCTGTGCCGGTGTAGACGGGGTCGGCCGGAGGAAACTGCCGCCCGGACAAACTTATCGCATTCATACCTGCGGAGAATATTGAATTTTGGCCTTTATAATGTTATGAACACCTGGCCGGACAACGATCCCAACGCATGGTACTATCTGGCGGTCCAGGAGGCTACCAACACGCACGACTTTACCCAGAAGGGAGAGGTCTACGAGACCTGGACCAAGCGGAACACCGATCCTGATTGGACCCGGTATCAGTAAGGAACACCCAAACGGAACTCTTTGTCCGAAACGAACGAAAGCGCGTCCCCATTTCGGGGGCGCGCTTCTTTTTGGCGATGTGATTCTATCCGGAATCCCAGTATGAACTGCATCCGCCTGGTCATCGGCTGGGGGCAGTTTTTGGGTATGGTCCCGCTGGCGGCCCTGACAGCGCGTTCCTTCCGGAAAGAGCGCCTGGAGATGACCGGACGCAGAAAGGGCCTTTTATTCTGCGCTGCGCGGCTCTTTGCTCTTTACGCGCTGATCCATCCGATTGCCCGGAGAAAACGGGCCAGAAGTCCCTTCGGTTCTGACTGAGATTCTGGGACGAGGTGCGGGTCGGCCTGATTTTCCAGAGCTTCCGCCAGGAAGACGGCCTGGGCGTCGACTGCCGGAACACCGGGAGAGCGCGGGACGGGGGAGAGCGTACCATCGGCATTGACCAGATGTGCCTTGGTATTGTCACTGCACAGGACCTCAATGTCGTGGGCCAGCTCACAGCGGATTGCGGGTTCCAGCACAGGGCAGGCGACCTCCACCCGGCGTTCGGTGTTCCGGGTCATGAAATCCGCTGAGCCAAGATACATCCTGGCGTCCTCCCCCTTGCCGAAGACAAAGACTCTGGGATGTTCCAGAAAACGGCCCACGATGGAAAAGACCTTGATATTGTCAGTGAGGTCCCGGACCCCGGGCCGGATGCAGCAGATGCCCCGGACATTCATCAGCACCTTGACACCGGCCTGGCTGGCCTCGGCCAGTTTATCAATGAGCACCCGGTCGGTGATAGCGTTCATCTTGAGGAAAAGGAAGCCGTTCCGCCCTTTGGCAATTTCCCCGTCAATGAGCTCCAGCAACCGGGGGCGTAGGGAGTGGGGGGCGGCCAGCAGATAGCGGTACTCGCCGTTCAGATTACCGGTGGCCAGATCCTGAAAGAAGGCGGCGGCATCCGCCCCGATGGCCGGGTTGGCGGTCATGAGGCAGAAGTCCGTGTAGAGCTTCGCCGTCTTTTCGTTATAGTTGCCGGTGCCGATCTGGGTGATGTAGCTCACCCGTCCCATGTCCCGGCGGGTGATGAGACACACCTTGGAGTGGACCTTATAGCCGTCGATGCCGTAGAGAAGCGTGCAGCCCGCCTCTTCCAGCCGCTCGGCCCACTGGATGTTGTTCTGTTCGTCAAACCGGGCCCGGAGTTCCATGATGACGGTGACGTCTTTGCCGTTCTCCGCCGCCGCGGCCAGGTATTCCACCAGCTTGGCCCTGGAGGCCAGGCGGTAGATCGTGATGCGGATAGACACTACCTCCGGATCGGAGGCCGCCTCCTTGATGAGTCGGAGAAAAGGTTCCATGGAGTGGTAGGGATAAAAGAGGAGGGAGTCCCGCCGGAGAATCTGAGGGATCATTTTCTCGTTTTGGTTCAGCCCCGCCGGCCAGCAGGGAGTAAACGGGGGATAGGTGAGGGAGGCGGCACTCTCCCGGGGCAGCTTGGCTTCCAAAGGATAGACATAGCTCAGATCCAGAGGGGCTTTGGAGTGAAAGACGCGCTCTTCTGCCAGGCCCAGGCGTTCCCGGAGACAGTTCAGGGCGGCGGGGGCCAGCTCTCCCTGATATTCCAGTCGTACAGGGGCCAGACGGGCACGCTTTTTCAGGACCTTTTTCATATGATCCCGGAAATCGGCGTCAGCCTCGCTGTCCTCATCTTCAGGGGAGATGTCGGCGTTTCGGGTGACGGAAAAGACCGCCCGGGAGCCCACGGCGTAGCTGCCGAAGAGCTCATGGGCAAAAGACAGAATGATCTGCTCCGTGAGAATGTAGCGCAGACCCCGTTCTTCGAATATCAGGAAGGGAGGCAGGGCTCTGGGGATTGGGATGAGGCCCAGAAAGTCCTTTCCCTCCCGGCGGAGGGAGAGCGCGATGTTGATTTGCTTGCTGGGCAGGTGGGGAAAGGGGTGATGCGCGTCCACCACCATGGGTGACAGGATGGGAGCAACGTCGGTGTGGAAAAACCGCTCAACCTGCCGTCGCTCCCGACTGTCCAGTTCCTCAAAGGTCAGGTTGCAGATATTGCAGGCACGCAGCCGGGTCTCCAGAGCGGTAAAAAGCTTATCCCGTTTGCGGTAGAGCCGGGGGACCGCCTTGAAAATAGCTTTGAGCTGTTCCTCCGGGGTAAGTCCGCTCTTGCTGTCCACATGAAGTTCTTTCACCAGGGCCATGTCTCCGATACTGCCCACCCGGACCATAAAAAACTCATCCAGATTGCTGGTGAAAATGGCGGCGAACTTGAGCCGTTCAAAGAGAGGGACGGTTTCATCCCAGGCCTCTTCCATCACCCGTTCGTCAAACCGGAGCCAGGATAATTCCCGTTCCTGGGTATAGCGGGTATCCACTTCTTCACGCCTGGACATGGGGAGCCTCCTTCGCAATGACATATTTAAGCAGGTAACCCTCCCGGACCCCTTGGGCGGAGACAGTGAGCTGCTCTGACTGATGGGCCCGGATGACAGAATTGAGGATGATAAGCCCCGGCAGGAGCGTGTGGACCCGGTCAGGGGCAGAACGCAGGATCTGTTTCAGAGCGGCTTTGTCTCCTTTGTTCAGCCGCTTGTAAAGCTTCCGGATCTCATCGGCGGAGAAGGACCGTCCCACAGGGCCGCCGTTGAGATCCAGACATATTTTGGCCACTGCCCGGACGGTGCCGCCCACACCCCGGAGATGGGGGCAGGGAACAGGATCTCCATCCAGCCGGTCCAGCTCTGAACGGACCGCCCGGCGGATCTCCCTGGCCTCTTCCGGGGTGGGAAAGAGGCCGGAGACATATTTCGTGTAGAGAGACAGCGAGCCCATGGGAAGGCTCCGGCAGGAGCGGATCGATGTCTGGTCGTAGACCACCAGCTCTGTGGAGCCGCCGCCGATGTCAGCCAGAAGTCCGCGCTCCACCTCTGCCGGACTGCCGTACAGGGCCCCGCGATAGGCCAGAGCGGCCTCTTCGGCGCCGGAGATGACTTGTACCGGGATGCCGGTGTTGGCCCGGATGGTCTCCACCGCCTCCTCGGTATTGGAGATGTTTCGCAGAGAGGCGGTGGCAAAGACGTGCAGCTCTTCAATTCCCAGATTGGCCAGCAGATCCCGGAAGGAGGCGAGCACCCGGCAGGCCACCAGAATGCCTCCCTCCGATAAGGTTCCGCCCCGGACGTAGCCCGCCAGACCGGCCATCTCTTTTTTGTTAAGCAGAAGCCGGAACCCGGTTTCGTCATATTGATAAATGGACAGGCGCATGGTGTTGGAGCCTACATCTGCAATGCCGCAGGTAGCCATATTGATCCCCCTCGGAAAGCGTTTCTGCTATTGTATGCAGTCCGAAGGAAAAAGGCAACGGCATTTACCGAACCTTTACGGAAAAATCATCGAAAGCAGTACCTTGCAATCTGAAGGCAGGTGCCGTATAATGGGAAACAGGAATCAGGAGGGGGTGAGGTCATGCTGTCGATCCACAGGACCGTAGGGGGCCGAATGACGGGCTTGGAGGATATTGAAGAGGGATGCTGGGTAAACCTGACCCATCCTACCGAGGCTGAGCTTGACCGGGTCTCGTCCGCTCTGGACATTGACCAGACGTTCCTCCGGGCGGCCCTGGATGAAGAGGAGACCTCGCGTGTAGACACGGATGAGGGGCAGACGCTTATCATCATTGACCTTCCTTCCGCCGAGGAGACCGAGCCGGTTCTCTACTCTACTTTTCCGCTGGGCATTATTGTTACAGAGAAATGCATTGTTACCGTCTGTACCCGGGAGACCTCCATCATACGGTCGTTTCAGGAGGGGACTATCCGACAGGCACAGACCCAGAAAAAGACCAGTTTCATTTTTTATATTCTTTTGCAGGTGGCCAAGCGCTATCTGTTTTACCTGCGCCAGATCGACAAGATCTACAACCAGATGGAGAAAAAACTCTACAAGTCCCAGCGCAACAAGGAACTGATGCAGCTTCTGGATGTAGAGAAATCCCTAGTCTACTTCAATACCTCTCTGAAAGCCAACGAGGTCACGCTGGAAAAGCTTCTCCGGGGCCGCATCGTGACTCTCTATGACGAGGATCAGGATCTGCTGGAGGACGTGCTCATTGAAGTCAGACAGGCCATCGAGACGACCAATATTTATTCGTCCATTGTCTCCAGTATGATGGAGACTTTTGCCTCGGTGATCTCCAACAACCTGAATGTTATTATGAAGGTGCTGACCTCTATTACCATTCTGCTGACCATTCCGAATATCGTCTATGGTTTTTATGGAATGAACGTAAGGGGGCTCCCTCTGGATCAATTCTGGTGGTTCCCGCTGGTATTGTCGGTGGTGATCGTGGTGATCGTGGGGATCATACTGAAGATCAAAGATCTGTTCTGAATACAGCAGGGGCCCGGAACACACGTTCCGGGCCCCTGACGTTTGCTGCGATATGGTCATGCCGGGAGAATATCTGTGTAAGAGAGCAGGCGGTAAAGAAGCCAGGCGGCCTGATCCCGGGCGGCGGGGGCGGTTGGGTCGATCTCGTGGACATCGTCCCAAAGCAGGTTGAGGGTGCCGCCCAGCAGATTTGTCTGACTGTATCCCAGCAGCCAGACAGATGATTTGGCCCAGTCCGCGTAACGGGACAGCTCCACGATATTTTCAACTCCCTCAGGGATGGTTTTGGCGTCCTCATAAAAAGAGAGGTTCATCCTCTGGATCATCCGGGCCAGAATTGTGATGAGCTGCTGGTGGTCCACCGGGTCATCCGGGCGGAAAAGGCCGCCGCCCGTGCCGCTGACCAGCCCCATATTGGACATGACGGTAACCGCCGGAGCGTACCAGGCGTCATCGGCCACATCCAAAAACGGGCTGGCGTTATTGGGAACGGAGCAGTTGAGGGCTTCTGCCAAAATCTGACACAGCTCGGCCCGGGTCAGGCTGTCCTGGGGGTGGAAGAGCCCATCGGTCCGCCCGCGGATCAGGTCATAACTTTTGAGGACGCTGAGAGCGGTGGAATAGTCGGACTCCTCCTGATCGGGGAAGTACGGGGCATTGTAGGTGAGGCCGCAGGCACCGGCAACCTCAGCCGCGGAAGTGGGCTGCCAGCCGGCGGCGCCGCCGGTGCCCAGCCACAGATTTTTATTGTCGGGAATGGAGTCCAGAAGGGCCTGGAAAGCGGCTTTATACTCCGGGCTGGATGCACTTTCCAGGTCGATATACCACGGCCAGGAAGTTCCGCTGCCCAGGTCCACCCGCAGAACGCCGCTGGTGTCTCCGGAGGGGTCGGCCCCGGACAGGAGATAGGCCGCATCGGCGGTATCCTCTGGACTCAGCAGCAGATCAGGAATGACTCCGATCTGGTCGGTCGTGTTCCCATTATGGGAAAAGAACCGGGCGGAGGTGACTTTGAGGGCATCCCCGTCAGCAAAGTAGGTGGGGAAGATGTTCTGGTCGAAGACGGACTGAGCAACGCCCTTTCCATAGGTGCGGGTGCCCAGAACGATGCCCGCGCCGCAGTCACGAATGGCGGAAGCGAAAAGTTCGGAAGCGCTGGCAGAGTGGGAATCGACCAGGACAATCAGTTTGGCGGAAGTAGCATAGTCACCGCGGTAGGAGTAGATGCTGTATTGGCCGGAATTATCCCGCAGATAGGCGATGGGGCCGGGACCGGTAAAAAGGCCGGCGGTATCCTGAGCGGCGGTGATCAGTCCGCCGCCGTTGCCCCGCAGGTCCATGATCCAGACATCCGCCTGACTTCCGTAAGTTTCCAGGGCCTCCTGAACATGCCCGGCGGTCTCTTCGCCAAAGGTAGTGCAGCTGATATAGCCGATATGGCCGTCAATGAGTTCGCTGGTGGTGGCAGGAAAGACCACCAGGGCCCGGGTCAGGGTGACGGTATGCTCTTTTCCGTCCCGGCGGTAGGTGATGGAGACTGTGGTCCCCTCCTCGCCTTTCGTAAGCAGGGCGATCTCACTCCACTCCATGCCGGACAGGGTTTTTCCGTCCACAGCGGTGAGAACATCTCCGGGACACAGTCCGCCTTTGGCGGCGGGGGAATTTTCCGGCACGGTCTGGATCAGGGGAAGGCCTTCCTCATTGGCGGTGTAGCTCACGCCGATACCTACCACGGCGGTGTCGCTCATACTGCCCAGAAAGGCCTGGTACTCCTGAGGTGTGAAGTATTCCGTATAAGGATCGCCCAAAGTGTCCAGCATCTCATCAATGGTGGGCTGTTCCAGGACAGACTGGGGAATGGTATCAATATAAAAACTCTCTAACAGCTCTCCGGCCTGCTGCGGGGTGAGCGCCTGGGCGGCGGGAGCAAGGGTGAGAGCGAGAGAAAGTACCGCCGCCGGAAGGCGGAGGAGGGGAAGACGTTTCATGAAAGGGAACCTCCGTATTTGAGAGTACCCATTCATTGTAGCGCAAAACGCCGGGGCGCACAATGCGCCCCGGCGTTTTGTCATTTTTTTGTCATCATTCCCGCGGCGTTCATGCCAGGGTCAGGGAGACCGGGCAGTGGTCGCTGCCAAAGATATCGCTGTGGATTCCGGCATCCTTGATGCGGTCCCGAAGCCGGTTGGAGACCAGAAAGTAGTCAATCCGCCATCCCGCGTTGTTTTCCCTGGCGTGGAAACGGTAGCTCCACCAGGAATAGGCGCCGGTCGCATCTGGATTCAAAAAGCGGAAGGTATCGGTAAAACCGGCGTCCAGAAGAGCGGAAAACTTTTCCCGCTCCTGGTCGGTAAAGCCGGGATTCATCCGGTTGGACTTGGGATTTTTCAGGTCGATTTCCTGATGGGCTACGTTCATGTCTCCGCAGACGATCACCGGTTTTTTTCGGTCCAGCTCCTGAAGATAGGTGCGGAAGGCGTCGTCCCAGGCCATGCGGTAGTCCAGGCGCTTCAGACCGTCCTGGGAATTGGGCGTGTAGACGGTCACCAGATAGAAGTCCTCGAACTCCGCGGTGATGGACCGGCCCTCTCCCACATGATCGTCGTGTCCGATGTCATAGGTGACGGCCAGCGGCTCCTTCCGGGTAAAGACGGCGGTGCCGGAGTAGCCTTTCTTCTCGGCGGAGTTCCAGAATTCCTGATAGTGGCCGGGCAGGGGCAGATCAGCCTGACCGGGCTGCATCTTGGTCTCCTGCAGGCAGAAGACGTCAGCGTCCAGGGAGGTGAAGCTGGTCATAAAATCTTTTTTCAGGCAGGCCCGAAGGCCGTTGACGTTCCAGGATACGAATTTCATGGTGCTTGTTCTCCTTTGTAAGTAAATGTGATTGTTCCCATCTGATCGGTGAGGTAAATGCCGCACCCGGCGGCGCCCAGCCGTTCCAGGGTCACCGGTGCCGGATGGCCGTAGCGGTTGTACCCGGAGGAGATAACAGCAGTTTCCGGCCGGACTGTCAGAAGCAGCTCTTCCGAACAGGCATTTTTCGAGCCGTGATGGCCTGCCATGAGAACCTCGATATCTGGCAGGCTTTTATACTTGACGAGCCGGTGTTCCACCGCCTCGTTCATATCTCCGGTGATGAGGACATCGAAGTCTCCAGCGGTACAGGTCAGGGACAGACCGGCCTCATTGGCGCCCCCATCTCCCAAGGGGGCGTAAAGCGTGATGAAAGCATCTCCAAAGTCCAGACGGGTATCATCGGAAAGGAATTCCACTTCACAGCCATATTGACCGGCCAGGGAGAGAATTTCCCGGCGCAGGGAGGATTCCGCATCCACATCAGGAAGGATGAGGCGGGAGACGTCGATCCGGGCAAGCAGTTCGGGCACTCCGTTGGCGTGATCAGAGTGAAAATGGGTGAGGATGAGCGTGTCCAGGCGAGAGGCCCCCAGAGACTGGAGGCAGTCGGCGGCGATGTCTCCCGGATCATCCAGGCTGTTGCCGCCGCAGTCCACCAACACCGACTGTCCCTTGGAGAAGAACAGGGTGGAAGCCCCCTGCCCCACATCCAGGGCGGCCACGGTGAGGGTGGAGGTCAAAACGGGATAGATGCTCATGAAGAGCGCGGCGCAGAGGGAGACGGCACAGGCGGCGATGGGGATGGCCGGACGAATCCCCCGGCCTCTGGCGGCCAGACACAGCAGGATGACGGAATAGGTAAAGACAAACCAGCCCACCAGGAAAACGGTGGAGAGGCTGAGCGAGGCAAAGGGCAGCCGGGAAAAGGCTCTGGCAACCAGGATAACCCAGCGGGCGGGCCAGGAGACCAGCCGGGCCAGCGCGGCTCCGGCGCCCGGAAGGAGGGCTCCCGCCAGCACAGACAAAAGGCCGCCAATAAAAACATAGGAAAGGGCCCACAGAGTAAGCAGGTTGGTCACCAGACCGGCCAGAGACACCGAGCGGAAATACCAGGCGGCGATGGGGGTGGTGAACAGAAGCGCGCCCAGCGTTGTGGCAAAGGTGCCGATGGAAAAGACGCAAATCCCTTTGATGGGCTTCGGGAGGGCTCTTCCGTTCCGGCGCAGCCGTTTCAGCCAGCGGGCCGTGAGGGGGCCGGTGATGAGATAAATACCGGCCACCGACGCGAAGGAGAGCTGGAGGCCGATGCTGGCAGCGGCGGCGGGACAGGGCAGCAGGAGCAGCAGAAGAATGGCGGACAGCGTAGTGGGCTTGTCCGGTTCCCGATCCACTGCCTGGGCAATCAGCAGAAAGACTTCCATGAAAACCGCCCGGAGAACCGAGGGCGAGTTTCCTGCCATGGCGGCGAAAAAGAAGAGAAGCAGAATCCGGGCCAGAATGGAGCGTTTTTTCCGCGGCCCCGTAAGAGTTCCCAGAAAGCCGGACAGAAAACTCACATGAAGGCCGGACACCGCCACAATATGGGCCAGCCCGGCGCGCTGGAAGGCGGCGTACAGCCCGGTGGGGAGAGTCCGTTTATCTCCGGTGATAACAGCTGAGACAAAAGGGGCGGTGTCTTCCGGAAAGAGGCTGAAAATAGAGTCCCTGCATATTTTGGCGGCCGCTCTGGGCCAGTATTGGACAGGGATCCGCTCCGGCCGGGAGACAAGAGATACCTCATCTGTGTTTCCGATCAGGTAGATCCCTCTGGACCGGTAGGTGGAGACCTCCTGACCCCGGATCCGGCCGGAGGAGGAGAAACTTACCCGGGCAGAGATGATGTCGCCGGGCCGCAGATCGGAAAGAGAGTCGGACGAATAGAGAATGACCTTTTGATCGGGCGTTCCTTCCAGCGGGAGAGTGACCTGTAATGAGAAGCCCCCGGAGGTTTCCGCTGGGTAGTCCGTCACGGTGAACTGCCAGATGTCTTCCGTTCCGTTCAGAGCCTCCGCCGGGGCTTGGAACAGGAGGCCGTAACAGCCTGTCCAAAGGAAGCCGATCACCAGGCCGGAGGAGGCCATGGCAATCTTTCGCCGGGTCAGCCCCTGAAATCGGAAAGAAAGCAGGAATGCCAAAGCACAGAGGAGACCCGCCGGAATGAGAAATGACTCCGGCAGGAGCAGAACCGAGAGAAACACAGCCGCGGCGCATGGGGCGGCGAACCAGCAGAGGCTACGCATGGCGGAGCGGAACGGTGGTGCTGGCATATCTGAGAGAGCAGCCGGTGCCGGAACAGCCCGTCC
>JAQXNP010000051.1 GCA_029098065.1 Clostridiales bacterium
GGCCAGAAAACCGCTGTTTTCCAGCAGTTTCTCCATCTCGCCGCAGCTGTATCCGGCCCGCATCGCCTCTCCCGCTCCCGCCGCCAGGGCTTCGTTCTTCCGGCATTTCTCTCCGCCGCCCCGGACCGGATAATCAAAGACGATGGAGGAGCCGGCGCTCCACAGAGAGGAGATCCGTTTCAACAGGGCGCCGTAATCCTCCTCCGTCAGATAATAGCTGATCCCCAGCAGGCTTCCGAAGGACAGTTCGTCCGGGCGGAAGCCCTGTTCCAGCAATCCCGCGGTCCAGCTGTCCTCCGACAGGTCACAGGGCAGATAGGCCGTGGGGCAGGTTTCGCGCAGACCGCCCTTTCTGATCCGCTCCCGTTTGTCCGCGATCATGTCGGGGCGGTCCAGTTCATAGACCTTCAATCCCTGCCTTTTGCACCGGAGGGAAAAGCTGTCATATCCCGAGGCGAAGATCACATACTGGGAACATCCCAGCCGGGCCGCATTGTCCAGAGCCCATTCGCAAAAGGCGCTTCTCCCCAGAACGGAGGGCGACAGATGGTGATCCACAACATAGGCCAGGGCCGCCTCCCGGTCTCCCTGAAAATCGGGATTAAAAAACGAGATCCCTTCGCACATACTGGCAGAAATGCGCCCGTATTCCTCCTCGCTCAACAGCCGGTGGGCCATATCGTCCCGAAAGATCCACCGGTCATGATTCATAAAATGGTGCGCCCGGGCAAAACAGCTGACCAGCGCTGTCATATGGTTGTCCATTGTATCTCTCCTTTCATACGGCTCCTATATTTCATAACCCTTTCTCTTCCAAAGGACAAGTCTTGAAAAAAAGGTGAAAATGTGGTAATATAAGGCCGTCGGAAAGGAAAACTTTCCGGCTTTTTTCTTGCCCTTTTCCCCAGACGCCCTCCGGGTCAGGCGTCCGTCCCGGCCGGAGAGGAACAGAAAGGCCCCTTCCCGCGCAGCGGGAAGGGGCCAAACAACAGATGGATCTGTCAGGCGTGTCTCAGCTCTCCGCCGTCCGCACACCCTTCTCGATCTCCCGGGCGTCGTAGGGCACCGACTGATAGACACAGTAGTTGAGCCAGTTGCCGTAGAGCAGATGGGCGCAGGAGCGCCAGTTCACCACCGGCTCCGCCTCCGGATTGTCCCCGGGGAAATAGTTCGCCGGGAGCCGGATGTTCAGCCCGGCGTCCACGTCCCGGAGATACTCCTTCTTCAGCGTATCCCGGTCATACTCCGCATGGCCCATCAGAAAGACCTGCCGGCCCTGATCGGTCTTGACGGCGTACACCCCCGCCTCCGGCGAGGAGGCCAGGATCTTCAGTTCCGGCACCGCCTCGATATCCGCCCGGTCTACCGTGGTATTCCGGGAGTGGGGCACCCAGAAGGTGTCGTCAAAGCCCCGGAACAGGATGTAGTTCGGATCCTCCACCCGGTGGCGGAACACGCCGAAGAGCTTTTCCGGCAGGACCCGCTTGGGGATGCCGTAGTGATAATAGAGCCCCGCCTGAGCTCCCCAGCAGATGTGAAGCGTGGAGTGGACATGGGTCTTGGACCACTCCATGATCTGGCACAGCTCAGGCCAGTAGTCCACCTCCTCAAACTCCATCAGCTCCACCGGGGCGCCGGTGATGCTGAGGCCGTCAAAATTCCGGTGCTTTACTTCATCAAACGTCTTGTAGAAGGCCAGCATATGGGCCTGGGAGGTATTTTTGGAGATATGGCTGTCCGGGGCAATGAGCTCCAGCTCAATCTGGAGGGGGGTATTGCCCAGCACCCGGGCCAGCTGAGTCTCGGTGTCCACCTTGGTGGGCATCAGATTCAGCAGCAGAATCTGAAGGGGCCGGATGTCCTGGGTCACGGCCCGCGTCTCGGTCATGACGAAAATGTTCTCCGACTCCAGGGTGCTGGCGGCAGGGAGTCCGTTCGGGATCTTGATGGGCATTTAGATCGCCTCCAGCGCCTGGGCGATGTCTTCGATCAGATCTTCTTTGTTTTCCAGTCCGCAGGACATGCGCACCAGCCCGGCGGGGACACCCGCCGCAGCCAGCTGATCATCGCTCATCTGCCGATGGGTGGTAGTGGCCGGGTTGAGGCAGCAGGTGCGGGCATCAGCCACATGGGTCTCAATGGCGGCCAACTTCAAATTCTTCATGAAGATCCCGGCTGCCTCCCGGCCGCCCTTCAGCTCGAAGGACACCACGCCGCAGGAGCCATTGGGCAGATACTTCTGCGCCAGAGCGTGATACTTGTCCCCGGGCAGACCGCAGTAGGTCACGGAAACCACCTTGGGATGTCCGGCCAGGAACTCGGCCACCGCCTGGCCGTTCTCACAGTGCCGGGCCATCCGCACGTGGAGGCTCTCCAGCCCCATGTTCAGGTAGAAGGCGTTCTGGGGAGACTGGATGGAGCCGAAGTCCCGCATAAGCTGGGCGGTGCACTTGGTGATGAACGCCCCCTCTTTGCCGAACTTCTCGGCGTAGGTGATGCCGTGATAGCTGTCATCAGGAGTGGTAAGGCCGGGGAACTTGTCGGCATGGGCCATCCAGTCAAACTTCCCCGCGTCCACGATGGCGCCGCCCACCGCCACACCAGGGCCGTCCATGTACTTGGTGGTGGAGTGGGTGATGATGTCCGCCCCCCACTCGATGGGCCGGCAGTTGATGGGGGTGGGGAATGTATTGTCCACCACCAGCGGTACGCCGTGGGCATGGGCGGCCTTGGCGAACTTCTCAATGTCCAGCACGGTGAGGGCGGGATTGGCAATGGTCTCACCGAACACTGCCTTGGTATTGGGCCGGAAGGCGGCGTTCAGCTCA
>JAQXNP010000052.1 GCA_029098065.1 Clostridiales bacterium
GGGGCACCGTGACCGCCTGCTCGGGGTCGGCCAGAATGGCCCGCAGACAGCGGCCAACCTGTTTCAGCCGGCGGCCGGGGAGGGTGATCAGGGCCGCCAGGGCCAGCAGCAGGACCAGCGCGGAGAGGACGAAAATAAGAATCTCGCGGGTGGACATGGAATTCCCTCTTTCTCCGGAAATGTGGGGCGGACAGAAAAGCTGATTTCGGCGGTTTGATTATAGCATGGCCGGGGGTCGGGCGGCAAGGAGAGAAACGGCTGAGGCGCCCGACGGCGGGCATAAAAACAGACCCGCGCACCTGGCGCGGGCCTGCCGAAAACAGGAAAACTTGTTCAGAACCCGGATCATCGCTGATCCAGGGGTACAAAAGGCCGGGGAGGAGATACCACCTTGTATGCGGGGCGGATGATCCGGGCGCCGGGGCTGAACAGCTCCTCCATGCGATGGGCGCACCAGCCCACAATCCGGGCCATGGCGAAGAGCGGGGTGTAAAGCTCCATGGGGATGCCCATCATTTTATATACGAAGCCGGAGAAGAAGTCCACGTTGGCGCAGACCACCTTCCGCTGGCCTTGGGACGCCATCACCTGGGGCGTGAGCCGCTCCACCGTCTCATAGAGCTGGAACTCGTCCAGCATTCCCTTGCTTACGGCCAGATCCCGGGCGAATTTCTTCAGAATGACAGCCCGGGGGTCGGACAGGGTATAGATGGCGTGGCCCATGCCGTAGATGAGCCCGGAATGGTCTCCGGCCTCCCGGTCCAGCAGTCTGCCCAGATAGGAGGCCACCTCGTCCTCGTCGGCCCAGTCCCGGACGTCATCCTCCAGACAGCGGAACATCTCCATGACCTTCTTGTTGGCGCCGCCGTGCTTGGGACCCTTCAGGGAGCCGATGGCGCCGGCAATGGCGGAATAGAGATCGGTTCCCGTGGAGGAAAGCACCCGGCAGGTAAACGCGGAGTTGTTTCCGCCGCCGTGCTCGGCGTGGATGACCATGCACAGATCCAGCAGTTTGGCCTCCTCCGGAGTGAACCTGTTGTCGTGGCGGACGGCCCAGAGAAAGTTCTCTGCCGCCGACATTCCCGGCTGGGGCATGTGCAGGTAGAGACTCTCGTGATCGTAATAGTGCCGCTTGGCGGCATAGGCGTGGGCGATAATCTGGGGGCACCGGGAAATGAGGGTCATAGCCCGCCTCAGTTCGCAGGAAAGCGTCATGTCCTCGGGGTTATCATCATAGGAGTAAAGGGTCATCACGGCCCGGCCGAGCTTGTTCATCACATCGGGACTGGGGGCCTTGAGGATCATGTCCTCGGTAAACATGGGGGGCAGGTCGTGATTGGCCTCCATAAAGGCGTTGAACTGATCCAGCTGGCGGCGGGTGGGCAGGGCCCCGAAGAGGAGAAGGAAGGCGGTCTCAGCATAGCCGAACCGGTGTTCTGAGGTGAACCCGTTGATGAGTTCCTCCAGATCGATGCCCCGGTAGGTGAGCTGGCCGGGCATGGGCAGGCGCTCCCCGTCCTGAATGTAATAGCCCCGGACGTTGGCGATCTCGGTGACGCCGGCCACCACGCCGGTGCCGTCCGCGTTGCGGAGACCCCGCTTGACCTGCCACTTGTCGTAGTCACTGGCTTCAATGTGGCTGTTTGCGCGGTATTCCTCACACAGTTCATTCAGAAAATCGGCGGAGATGTCAGGCCGGTCATACATAACGGAGTCACTCCCTTGTCGATAAAAATTTAGAAGTATTTTACCCTATTTTGTCACAGGGGTCAATTGAAAAACCAGACAAAAGCAACGGATAAAAAGGAATTTCCCTTGTTTGAGAAATGGAGAGGACAGTGGTTTGAGATGAGCAGGCGAAAGACGAACCGGGGCCCGTCCTGGACCGGCCATGCGGTGCTCACCGGCCTGGCCCTGGTACTTTTGCTCTTTGTGCTTCCGCTGCTCTTCCTGCCCGGGGAGGAGGAAGAGCAGGAGGCGCTCCCCACCGCCACGCTGCCGGCGGTGGAGCCGGTGAACGTATCTCCCGTCCCCGGCTGGGACGAAAGCCAGACCATCCGGGTGCTGCAAAGCGATGGAACAGTGGAGGCCATGACCCTGGCCGACTACCTGTGGGGGGTGGTGGCCGCCGAGATGCCCGCGTCTTTCCAGACAGAGGCCCTGAAGGCCCAGACGGTGGCCGCCCGGACCTACTGCTTCTACCAGCGGGCCGGTTCGGGGGACAAGCATCCCGGGGCCGATGTCTGCACCGACTACACCTGCTGTCAGGCCTTCCTGACCCGGGAGCAGGCGGCGGTGGGATGGGGAGAAAACGCCCGTCGATACACGGACAAGGTGGCCCAGGCGGTGGCCGACACCGACGGCCTGCTGTGCCTCTACAACGGTCAGCCCATCGACGCGGTCTTTTTCTCCTCCTCGGCGGGACGGACCCTGGACGCCGCCCAGGTCTGGGGAAACGACGTGCCCTATCTGACGGCGGTGGACAGCCCGGAGGGGGAGGAAGTGCCCGGCTGGCACACCCAGGTCACGCTGTCCCTGGCGGAGTGTGCCGCGAAGCTCCGGGAGAAGTATCCGGAGATCGTCCTCCCGGATGACCCCGCCGCCTGGTTTTCCGATCTCACCGCTGATGAAAACGGGGCGGTTGCCTCTGTGAAAGTGGGGGACATCACTCTCACAGGGACTCAGGCCCGGTCGGTTTTTGGCCTGCGCTCCACTCATTTCACCGTGGAGGTCCAGGACGGAACAGTGATTTTTCAGGTTCTGGGCTACGGCCATGGGGTGGGCCTGAGCCAATACGGGGCCAACGCCCTGGCGGAAGAGGGAAAGACCTTTGATGAAATTCTGAAGTGGTACTATACCGGCGTCACCGTGGCGGGATGGGAGGCCGGATAACAAATCAGCGGGACCCATACCGGCATGGGTCCCGCTGTGTGTATTTCGGGATTACAGGAAGAGCTCCGGCTCCCGCCGCTGGGCGGCCTTGACCTGGAGCATCCCGACGATCTTGGCGGCGGCGGGGGCGGGCAGGGCCCGGGCCCCCTTGGGGCAGACGGCCACACACCGCATGCAGGTGATGCACCGCCCGGCGTCGGTCTGGGAGGGATCCTCCCTGGGGATGGCTCCCACGGGACACTTTGTGGCGCAGGTGCCGCACTTGCCGCAGGCTTCCCCGGCGGCGGGGTGGATGGCCATGGGCGTCAGCTCCTTGTCCAGGGAGGGATCGCCT
>JAQXNP010000053.1 GCA_029098065.1 Clostridiales bacterium
CAGGGCGAAGGCGTCCTTGGGAGAGCGGATGCTGACCTCCTTCCCTCCCACGAAGATATGCCCCTCGTCGGGGAAGTAGATGCCGGAGATCATGTTCATCAGGGTGGTCTTGCCGCTGCCGTTCTCCCCCAGCAGGGCCAGGATCTCCCCCCGGTCCAGCTCCAGGTCGATACCGTCGTTGGCCACCACCGGACCGAACCGTTTGGTCAGTCCCTTGAGCCGGATGGCGCAGTTCTCCTCCATCCTCATCACCTCTCAATTTTCGCTTCTCTGTCACGCTCCGCCCCCGGCCCGGATGAAAAAGGCGGGCCGCTCTCGCGGCCCGCCTTTGCCGGTTACCCTTTTTACCCAGGGTCACCCGGCCCGGCGGGGCCGGGTGGGGACGGTAGCTGAGAAAATGGTTCTCCTATTGCGTTATGGATCTTACTCCTCGGTAATTCCGTCAATAATCAGAGCGAAGTAAGGAGCGGACTGATAGTAGGACTCCAGGAAGGCGCCGTCCACAACGGCCTCCTCGGAGTCAGGCGTAAAGTCGCCGTCGGTATCCAGCGCGTAAGCCTGGGTGAGCTCTTCCCCGCCCACGGTGAAGGTGGAGGTGTCAAAGACCTTGACGGAGCCGTCAGACAGGCCGGCCTCCACTTCGGCCAGCTTCTCGGCGGTGCCGGGAGCGGCAATGGCCTCATTGAGATCGGTCAGCACCACGGAGCCGTCGCCGTAGCCGGCGGTCCAGTCCTGATCAAAGCTCTCGCCGTTGGCCACGGCCTTGATGGCGTACTCGAAGTAGGGAGCCCAGTCGATGCGGCAGGAGACCAGGCTGGCCTCAGGCGCCACGCCGGTCATGTCGTTGTTGTATCCGCAGTGGAACACGCCCTTGGTCTGGGCGGCGGTGGCGGGGGTAGTGTTGTCAGAGTGCTGGGAGATAAGCTTGCAGCCCTCGTCCGCCAGAGCGTTGGCGGCGTTGGCCTCCTCAGTGGCGTTGGACCAGGAGTTTACGTACTTGACCTTCATCGTGGCGCTGGGGCAGACGCTCCGGGCGCCCAGGAAGAAAGCGGTGTAGCCGGAGATTACCTCGGCGTAGGGGTAGGCGCCCACGTAGCCGATAACAGCCTCATCGGCGGCGATCTCACCGTCATCGATCATCTGCTGGAGCTTCATGCCGCCTGCCACACCGGCCAGATAGCGGCCCTCATAGATATTGGCGAAGGCGTTGTGGGTGTTGGGCAGATCGTCGCCCCAGGAGCCCTGGTTGGTGCAGGCGATGAAGGTGATGTCCTCATAGTCGGGGGCCACCTTCAGCATGAAGGGCTCGAAGCCGTAGGAGTTGTTGATGATGATCTGGCAGCCCTCTTCGGCCAGCTCGATGTTGGCGTCCTCGCAGGTGGCGTCCTCACCGATGTTGTACTTGACCACCCAGTCCACGTTGATGCCCTCGGCAGCCAGCGCCTCGGTGGCGGCCTCCTTGCCCCGGATAAAGTTGTAGGTGTAGCCCTGATCGTTCTCATCGCCGATGCAGATGAGGCCCACCTTCACGGTCTTGGCCTCGGGAGCGGCGTCCTGGCTCTCGGCCGGAGCGGAAGACTCGGGAGCAGCGGACTCCGCGGTGCCGCCGCCGCAGGCGGCCAGGGACAGGGTGAGAGCCCCCGCCAGAAACAGCGCCAGATACTTCTTTTTCATATCATTTTCCTCCTCAACAATGTGTTCGTTTTAACGGAAAGTTATATAAACGGCCCCATCGCCGGAATTTCCCGGGAAAAGAGAGGAGGGGGCGCTGTTGTCCCCTCGTTGCATCCACTCATCACGCCTTTGCGCCTGTGGCAGCCCCCATTTGTCAATGCTCTTTTCGGCTGAACGGTCTTTCAGCAGAAGACCACGCCGTCTTCCTCACTCATGCTCTTGATCCTGGCCAGAGATTCCACCCGGACACCCTGGCCGCGGATTATCTCGCCGCCGGGCTGGAACGCCTTTTCCACGCAGATCCCGGCACCCACCACGGCGGCGCCGGCCTCCCGGACGATCTGGATCAGGCCATTGAGCGCCGCCCCGTTGGCCAGAAAATCGTCAATGAGGAGCACCCGGTCGCCGGGCTGCAGAAATTCTTTTTCCACCATAATGGTGTAGACCGTTCCGTGGGTAAAGGACTCCACTTTGGCGGTGCACACATCGCCGTCGATGTTCTTGGTCTTACTCTTTTTGGCGAAGATGACGGGCACGTCAAAATACTGTCCGGTAATACAGGCGATCCCGATGCCGGAGGCTTCGATGGTCAGGATCTTGGTGACCCCTTCGTCCCCGAACAGGCGGAAGAATTCCTTTCCAATCTCATTGTACAGCTTCACATCGATCTGATGGTTGAGAAAGCTGCCCACCTTCAATACCGCGCCGCCGTTGCGGATCTTCCCATCCTTGCGAATCCGATCTTCCAGCAGTTTCATCGAGGCCACTCCGTTCTCTCTGTATTCTGTTCTGCCGCCGTCTCTCCCCCGCTCCCGGCAGATTCTGTGGCCGGGCGGCGAAAAGCTACTAT
>JAQXNP010000054.1 GCA_029098065.1 Clostridiales bacterium
CAATGAGGACGAGCTGGTGGAGATCGCCACCGAGGTAGCCCACTGCGGCCGGGTGTTCGGCATCGAGCCCAAGGTGGCTTTCCTGTCCTACTCCACCCACGGCTCCGGCTCCGGCGAGGATGTGGACAAGATGCGCAACGCCTGTGAGAAGCTGATCGCCACCCACCCCGACTTCGATGTGGACGGCGAGCTCCAGTTCGACGCCGCCGTCTCCCCCCGTGTCGCCGCCACCAAGTGCCCTGATTCCAAGGTGGCCGGCTACGCCAACACCTTTATCTTCCCCGACATCAACGCCGGCAACATCGGCTACAAGATCTGCCAGCGCATGGGCTCCTTTGACGCCTACGGCCCCATCCTGCTGGGCCTGAACGCGCCGGTGAACGACCTCTCCCGGGGCTGCAACGCCCAGGAGGTCTACTCCATGGCCATCATCACCGCCTGCCTGAGCTAAGCGAAAACAGAAGAGGACAAAAAGGGGGCTGCCTTCGGGCAGCCCCCCTTTTTTATCTCTGAGTCCGATCCCTAAATTGCGATGTGTGAACTTTTTTAAGCCCAAGATGTGGTATTCATTAAAATTTCACGGGTAAAAATCGCCGAAAAAGGGGGAAAGTCTTGACGGATGCGGCAAAAGCGTGTATGATTACGCTTGTAACCGATTTGTAATTTTTTGTTTTCCCTCGTAACTTCGCTCAGAGGGTTGAGGGCGATATAGAGATCCGTTCAGAGATCAGAAAGAAGGTTTTTCCGGTGGATGAGATCCTGTTATCCCCGTCCGGCGTCAGCCCGGCTCCGGCCGAGCAACGAAAACGCCGGCGGCATATCCCCACATTGGAACAGATGTGGACAGCCCGGCCGAACGTCAATTTTCTGGAGCGCCGCTCCGGAACGGATTCCGTTGTTTTCCTTATCGCGGCGCTCTCTATCGGCGCCGCCGCCGTTCTGGGCAGCCTGTATTGTCCCAGTTATGCCGTCAGTGTGGACGGGGTGGAGCTGGGCCGGGTCAGAAACCGGCAGGAGGTGGCCGAAGCCATCGGCCGGGTGGAGACCCGGGCCTCCAATATCCTGGGTTATGCCTACACGCTGGATCAGGACGTGGAGTATACCTTCGGCCTGACCCGGGAGGAAACGCTCATCCCCATTTCCCGGGTGGAGACCTATCTCTTCGACCAGATCGGCGAGGTGATGAAGAGCTCGGTGCTCACCGTCAACGGCCAGATCATCGGCGCCGCCGATGATTCCCAGGGACTCCATGAGCTTCTGGATGAGATCAAGGCGCCTTACATCACAGCCAATACCATATCGGCGGATTTTGTGGAGCCGGTGGTCATCACCAAAGAGTATACCTCCACCAGCGCGCTGAGGGATATCAGTTCCATGCGGGAGGTTCTCACCTCCAACTCTATGGAGCAGGTGGGTTACACGGTGCAGACCGGGGACACCTTCTCTGAAATTGCCAACAGCCACGGCATGAGCGTGGCCCAGCTGCAGGAGCTCAATCCGGGCATCGATATCAACAGGCTTGTCGTGGGTCAGACCCTGACCATCAGCCAGGCGGTCCCCTTCCTGTCGGTGCGGACGGTGGATCACGAGATCTATGAAGGCCCCGTCGCCTATCAGGTGGAAGAGGTGGAGGACAGCACCATGTATCAGGGCGACACCAAGGTCCTGGTAGCCGGTGTGGACGGAACCGCCTCTTATGACGCGGATGTGACTTATATCAACGGCGTGGAGAAAAGCCGGAACATCAACTCCACCACAGTGCTCACCGAGCCGGTGACCAAGGTGGTGGCGGTGGGCACCAAGGAGCGGCCCAGAACCATGGCGACCGGAAAGTTCCAGTGGCCTCTCTACGGCCGGATCAGTTCCGGTTACGGATACCGTTCCATCTTCGGCTCGTACAGCTTCCATTCCGGGCTGGATATCACCGGTTCCTACGGGGCCACCATTTCCGCCGCCGACGGCGGAAAGGTGATCTTTGCCGGCACCGGGACCGGGAGCAACTGGAGTTATGGAAAATATGTGGTCATTGACCATGAAAACGGTTTTCAGACCATCTATGCCCACTGCTCCAGCCTGATTGTGAAGGCGGGGGACCGGGTCTACAAGGGTCAGGCCATCGCCCGGGTGGGTTCCACCGGCCGGTCCACCGGAAATCACTGCCACTTCCAGGTGAAGCTCAACGGCACCACGGTAAACCCCTACAATTATCTGCCCTGAAACGGGAGAGACAGCTCCGGCTTTCTGAAGCCGGGGCTGTTTTTTTATTCCAGAAGAAGTTCCAGATCTGCCAGAGTGAGTCCGCTCTGCAGGGACAGGCTGATGCCGTAGCCCAGGACCTTGGCCATATCCTCCACCCGCTGGTCAATGTCCTTCGGAGTCACGATCAGGGAGGCGCCCGGCCGGTCCCGGAGAGCTTCGGGGACCTCGCCGCCCCCGGGCTCCAGCAGATCGGCGGCCAGTGTGGCTCCGTCCACCACCGTTGGCACCCCGACGGCGATGACCGGGATCCCCAGCGTCTCCCGGCTCAGGGAAAAGCGGTGGTTGCCCACTCCGGAACCGGGAGAAATGCCTGTGTCGGCGATCTGGACTGTGGCGCACAGCCGTTCCAGCCTCCGGGCGGCCAGGGCATCCACGGCAATGACTGCCTGAGGCCGGATCCGGTCGGCGACGGCCCTGACCAGCTCGCCGCTCTCCACCCCGGTGGTGCCCAGTACCCCGGCGGCCAGGGCGGCCACCGGACGGAAGGAGCCGAACTGCCGGGGCGCCATATCCACCAGGTGGCGGGTCACCAGGATCCGGTCCGCCGTCCGCGGCCCCACCGCGTCAGGGGTGATGGCCCGGTTGCCCAGCCCCGCCACCAGGACGCTCTCCCCATCGGACAGCTTCAGCAGCGGGGGGAGGAGAGCGGCCACCGCCCGGACCGCCCGGCGGAAGGCGTCTTCTTCCCGCCGGGTGAGACCGGTGAGATCCAGCGTGTAATAGGTGCCCGCCGGCTTGCCCAGGGCCTGAGCCCCCCGGCTGTCCTGAATACGCACGGTGGTAAGGGGAAACCCCTCCAGGGTTCCCTCCTCACAGACCACGCCGGGGGCGTCCCCCCGCAGCTCCCTGGCTTCCAGAGCCAGGTCGGTTCGCCGGTTCAGCATATTCTGTGACCTCCCGCCCCAAGATGTGGTGGTCCTAAAGGACCGCTGGTACTATTTTTTGCGGAAAAACCGCCTCTATGCGAAAAAGGCGGAAAAATTCAAAATAAATCTTGCTTTTTGAAATGAGGTCTGCTATAATAGATACTCGCAACGGGTGTATTATGTCCCGAAATCGTCATTCGGAGGAGGTGTTTGGTTTGCCGAACATCAAGTCTGCCAAGAAGCGTGTTCTGGTGAACAAGGCCAAGGCGATGCAGAATAAGGCCGCTCGGTCCGCCCTGAAGACCGACATCAAGAAGTTCGAGGCCGCGGTGGCGGAAGGCAACCGCAGCGAGGCCGAGGGCGCTTACAAAGTGGCTGTCAAGGCCGTCGACAAGGCCGTGGTCCACGGGATTCTGCACAAGAACAACGCCGCACACAAGAAGAGCGGCATGACCCTGAAGCTCAACAAGCTGGCCTGAGGCCGGGCTGTTTTCTCAGAGTCCACAACGAACCGCCTGCTCTGAGCAGGCGGTTTTTTGTATTCCGGGCGAACTTTGTAGAAGGGGGGAAAGTCTGTGCGCAGGTCCAGAGAGGACGGCGTGATCGCCTTTATCTGGCGGGTGGCGGATCTGTATTTCGCCAAGCGGGTATCCCGCTCGGCGGCTGCTCTGACCTATTTTCTCATTCTGTCCTTTTTCCCCGCCCTGATCTGCATCAACGCGGTCATCGGCACGCTCCATGTGAGCATAGACACCCTGCTGGAGGAATTGGCCGGCATCATCCCTGCCCAGGCTGTGGGCGTACTGCAGGAGTATGTGGGCTATATTTCGGGCAACCAGTCCCGGGCCCTGCTGTGGGCGGGGGCGGTCATGCTGCTGGTAATGGCCTCGGCGGCCATGCGGATCCTGATGACGGCCATGGACGACATCTATGAGCGCAGGGCCTACACCGGCATCTGGCAGATAGTGGCCAGTGTGGCCTTTTCCGTGCTCTTTCTGCTGACCATCTATCTGTCCCTGGTGGTGGTGCTTACCGGGAACTGGTTTTTCCACCTGCTGGACGGGCTGATCCATCGGATCCCCCGGCTCCAGAACGTGGTCCTGCCCTGGGAGTGGCAGTGGATGCGGTTTCTCATCCTCTTCTGCCTGGTGCTGGTCTTCGTTATGGTGCTCTACCGGGCCACCTCTCCCCGGGGGAGGTCCGCCGCCCCGGTGCTGGTGGGGGCTCTGGCGGCCTCGGCAACGCTGGTGGGGGCCTCGGCCATTTTTTCCGTGCTGATTGGGATGTCTTCCCGCTACTCTCTGATCTACGGGTCCCTGGCGTCGGTCATTATCCTGCTGGTGTGGCTCTATCTGTGCGGAAACATCGTGATTTTGGGCAATGTCATCAACCGGGTATGGTACAGCCGCCGGCGTGCCAAACTCATCCGGGCGGAAGAGGAGGACAGACGGCGGTGGAGAAGCTGATTCTGCGGCCCATCCGGCAGGAGGAGATCCCCGAGGCGGCGGCGCTGATCCGGCGGGTCATGCTGGAGGTGAACAGCCGGGACTACCGGTATGAATATCTGATGGAGTACGTCAGGCGCTATGGCCCCGAAGAACTGGCCGCACTGGTAAACGCGCCGGGGTGCCGCTTTTACGTGGCCTGCCTGGGGCCTGAGCTGGCCGGCTGCGGGGGGCTGGCCCCTTCGAAAAACCGGCCGGGGGCGCTGGAGGTCCGTTCTGTCTATGTCCGGCCCGATCTGGAGGGGAAGGGGATCGGCCGGGCTATCATAAAGACGTTGGAGGCGGATCCCCTCTGCCGGACGGCGGACCGGCTGGTGGTCTCCGCCTCCCTCACCGCCCGCGGATTTTACAAACGGCTGGGTTATGACGATGAAAATGGGATCTGCTGCCTGGAATACGACGATCACTACTGGATGGAACGGGTCCCCGGACGGGGGTAAAGCATGTCCCGCGGCGGGTCCTGCCCGCAGAACAGCGCCCCCGGCCCGGTGCGGGCCGGGGGCGCTTCCTGGTACAGGAGAGAGAAAGGGAGGATGGATATGATCCGTCTGGTCGCCAGCGACATTGATGGGACGCTTCTGCAAAACGGAGAACGGGCGCTCTCTCCGGAGCTCTTCCGGCAGATCCGGCGGCTGCGGGAAAAGGGGATCCTCTTTTGTCCCGCCAGCGGGCGGCAGTACCACAGCCTTCAGGGCCTCTTCGCCCCAGTGGCGGAGGAGCTGGCCTATGTGTGTGAAAACGGCGGGGTGGTCTACGGCCCGGGCAGCCCCGGAGAGGTGTTGGACAAGACGGTGATGGAGCGGTCCGCGGCGGAGGCCCTCAGCCGGGACATTCTGGCCCTGCCCGGGTGCGAGCTGCTGATTTCCGGGGAAAATATGAGCTATGTCATCCCCAAACAGACGGATATGGCGGCCCTGATGGGAGAGGGCACCGGCAACCGGGTCTCCGTTCTCTCCGCCCCGGAGGATACGCCGGAGGATATTGTCAAGGTATCGGCCTATTGTCCGGCCGGGACGGGGGCCATCCCGGCCTGGCTGGCCCGGAAATGGGGGCGGTTCCATCCGGCGGTGGCCGGAGCGGCCTGGCTGGACTTTATGGAGGCGGACAAGGGAACCGGTCTGGCGGGCCTGTGCCGGGCGCTGGGCATCGCCCTGGGTGAGGTGATGGCCTTTGGAGACAACTGCAACGATCTGCCCATGCTCCGTTCGGTGGGACAGCCCTGGATAATGGAGTCCGCGGCGGCGGATCTGCGCCGCCGCTTTCCCCGCCGCTGCGGCCGGGTGGAGGAGATCCTGAAGCTGCTGTAACTAGACAGACAGGCGCTCCGTCCGGCCGTCTGCCGGACGGGGCGCCTGTCTCTGCTTTGCTCTATGGGTTGGAGTCACATGCCCAGGGCGGGGAGAAGAAATCCGTAGAAAACGGCCCCCAGTCCGCCGCAGGTGATAAGCGTGATGATGGGATTGACTTTGAACTTCCATACCATCAGCAGGGCAATGCCGAAGAAGATGAGGCTGGTCCAGCTGGTAAAGGAGATTTTTGCTACCGACAGACAGGAGGCGGCGATGAGACCTATGACCGCCGGGCGGATGCCGCTGAGGGCGTTTTTCAGGTGCCGGTTCTCCTTGAATTTGGAGAAAAAGATGGACACAATCAGCGCCAGCAGGAAAGGAATGAGCAGCGTACACAGGGTGCACAGGATGCCGCCTCCCACCCCGAAGAGGGTGTAGCCCACGAAGGTGGAGGAGTTCACCGCGATGGGGCCGGGAGTCATCTCGGCGATGGCCACAATGTTGACGAAGTCGGCGGGGTCGATCCAGCCGTGACCGATGACCACCTCCCGCTCAATGAAGGAGAGAACGGCGTAGCCTCCGCCGAAGGAGAAGGCACCGATCTTCAGGAAAGAGATACAGACCTGGAGGAGCAGGTTCATTTCTCATCGCCCCCCTTCTGAGCCTTCCGGGCGTCCACGGCCCGGACCACGTGGGTGCGCAGGAACAGGCCGTAGACGGCGGCGCACACCACCACCGCGATGGGGTGGAGTCCCAGTACCGCGATGGCCAGGAAGCCCAGCAGGGCCACCAGCCAGTTGAAGTATTCGGCCACTTTGGCGGACTTGGCCAGCTTGATGACGGCGTAAAGGATCAGAGCCACCACCGCCGGGCGGATGCCCTCGAAAATGCAGTTGACAATGGGGTATTCCATGATATTCTGGAATACCATGGCGATCAGCAGGATGATGATGACCGAGGGAGCGGCCGCTCCCGCCACCGCCGCCAGGGCGCCGGGGATCTGGGCGACCCGGTATCCCACAAAGGTGGCTGAGTTGGTGGCCAGCGGGCCGGGGAGTGAGTTGGTAAGGGAGATGGCGTCCAGGAATTCCTCGTCGGTCATCCAACCCTTGGTTTCCACGACTTCTTTCTGAATAATGGGCAGCATGGCATAGCCGCCGCCGATGGTGAACAGCCCGATCTTGAAAAAGACCCAGAAAATCTCTAAGAGCCGTTTCATGTCTCTGCCTCCTTTGGAAAGACTTTGTGCATCCTAATCTTACTCCATTGACTTACAAAATGCAATATGTTATAGAATATATTGAAAGCAAATCGTTGCTTTTACTGTATATTTGCATGATAATAACTTTCGATTTGGTGAAAGGAATCAATCATCTTCCGCTCTCGCAGGAGATCGGGGGAACGGTGCGGGGAAAAACGCTGTTGCTTTTTTCTCTGCTTTCCGCTAAAATAAATGGGAATTTCTCCCGCCGAGCGGGATCACAGGAGGGGCCCTATGAAAAGCAACATGCTTGACCGGGCGGACCAGCAGATTTTGGATATCCTGATTGAAAATTCCCGGGCTTCTCTGATCGAGATCGCCGAAAAGGTGGGCCTTTCCCGGGTGGCGGTCAAGAACCGCATTGCCGTTCTGGAGCAGAAGGGAGTCATTGAGCGGTACACCGTCATTCTGAACCCGGAGAAAGTGGGGCGGAACGTGTCGGTGTTTTTCGACCTGCAGATCCAGCCCGCCTGCCTGAAGGAGGCCGCCCAGCGCCTGAGCCGGGAGGAGGCCGTCACCGATATCTATCTGATGACCGGACCCAGCAAGCTCCACGTCCACGCCGTACTGGAAGTGAACCAGGATCTGGACGAATTCGTGATGGAGAAGCTCTACTCCCTCCCCGGAATTGAGCATGTGGGCACCGATATTATTGTTTCCCGGATCAAGACCCGGAAGGGTCTTCGCATCTGAATGTTGACAAAAAGGATGAGATTGACAAATAAATTGACATTTCGGCGGCTCCCGATTTTCGGGGGCCGCTATTTTCATCCGGAGTCTGCCCCGGAGACTTTTCAGGAATTTCAGGCGTTTTGGACAAAATATGAAAAATGGAAGCGGAGGAGGTGTGATTTTTGTCACAACTGAAAATTCTATAGCGGATAGGGAAGAAAGTGTTGCAAAAATAAAGCTGTAGATTTATTATATATAAAATAATTAATGAATTAATAACCAAAATGATAAGTAACTGCTTTCGTTTTTCTTTTTAGGAGGCGCTGTCTATGCGAAGGTATGTGATCAAACGAATCGCGCTGATGTTCCTGCTGTTACTGGGCATGAGCTTCATCGTATTCGCCAGCTTGTATATTGCCCCCGGCGACCCGGCCACCATGGTGGCCGGACCCAGCGCCACGGAGGCGGATATCGAGATCGTGAGGAACAGCCTCGGGCTGGACAAGCCCTTCCTGACCCAGTATCTGATCTATCTGAAGAAGCTGATCCATCTGGATCTGGGCATGTCTTACAGTTCCCGCCAGCCCATTCTGAACGAGATTCTGGTCCGGCTGCCCAACACGCTGAACCTGGCCTGCGCGGCCATGATCCTGTCGGTTCTGGTGGGAATCCCCGCCGGTATCCTCACCGCGCTGAAAAAGGACACGGCGGTGGACAATGTTGTCACCACCTGCTCCCTGGTGGGGATCTCCGTCCCCAACTTCCTGCTGGGCACCGTACTCATGTATGTCTTCTCGGTGGTGCTCAAGTGGCTTCCCGCCGGCGGCATGACCCATTTTTTCTGGACGCCCGTTGGATTTAAGGAGGCAATTCTGCCCGCCATCGCCCTGTCCACCGGCACCATCGCCAGCTTTACCCGGATCGGCCGGTCAGCCATGCTGGAGGTGCTTCAGTCCGATTACATCCGCACCGCCAAGTCCAAGGGCCTGAAGCAGAAAGCGATCATCGGAGTGCACGCGCTGCGGAACGCGCTGATCCCGCTGGTCACTCAGTTCGGAACCAGCTTCGGCGGCCTGCTGGGCGGCGCCATCATCACCGAGCAGGTGTTCGTCATCAACGGCATCGGAACTTATCTGATCAAAGGCATCACCAACCGGGATTACCCGGTGGTACAGTCCACGGTTCTGGTCATTGCCGCCATGTTTATCATCATCAACCTGCTGGTCGACCTGCTCTACTGCGTCATCGACCCGCGGATCAAGTATGAAGAGTAAGGGGGAGAGGGATATGGAAGAAAATGTGCGCAATCATCCGGTCCGCTCCGCCTTTGGGAAGCTGTTCAAGAACAAACTGGCTACGGTCTGCTTTTTCCTGCTCATCATTGAGATCGTTCTGGTGATACTGGCCCCGGTCATCGCACCCTACGGTTATGATGAAGCGGATCCCTCCATCAAGCTGCGCCCCGGCTTCTGGGCCCAGTGGACGGTGTCCGACGATCCGGAGTCTCCCAGATATTCCAATAATCCCAAGGATTTCTATGAGCCCGGCCACCTGCTGGGCACCGACGACCTGGGACGCGACGTGCTCTCCCGGCTCCTCTACGGCGGGCGGGTGTCCCTGACGGTGGGCTTTGTCTCAACCCTCATGGGATTGAGCATCGGCGTGGTCTGCGGCCTGCTGGCGGCCTATTACAAACGGCTGGACAACATCATCATGCGGGTGATGGACCTGCTGTTCGCCTTCCCGAGTATCCTGCTGGCCATGCTGGTCATCGCCATGCTGGGCGTCAACACCTTCAACACCATGCTGGCCATCAGTATCTGGTCGGTGCCATCCTTTGCCCGAATGGTCCGGGGCCGCGCCCTTCAGGTGAAGGAGGAGGACTACATCATGGCCACCCGCTCTCTGGGCGCCAAGGACTCCCGGATCCTTCTCCACATCCTGAAGAACTGCCTGCCCGTCATCATCGTCATTGCCACCATGCGGATGGCCACCTCCATTATTTCCATTTCCACGCTGAGCTACCTGGGCATGGGCGTCACCCCGCCCCAGCCGGAGTGGGGCGGTATGATCGCCTCCGCCAAATCCTTCATGTGGGAGCGGCCCAGCCTGATCTTTGTCCCCGGCGCGGCGGTGATGCTCACGGTGATCTGCTTCAATGTGCTGGGCGACAAGCTCCGGGACATTCTGGACCCCAGCCTGAAGGACTGACCCTGTATTGTCTGCCAAAGATGGCTCTCAATAAAATTTTCCCCTGACAAAATCTGAAAAAAGGAGAGAAGAGAAGAATGAAATCTTGGAAGAAACTGCTCTGCCTCGCCACCGCCTGCACCCTGTCTCTGGGCCTGTTGGCCGGCTGCGGCGACGGCAGCACCACCCCCAGTGACTCCAACGCCCCCGCCGCTTCCCAGGAAGGCGGCAGCAGCGCCGACGAGGGCAAGATGTTCAACATTGCCCTCACTGCTCCCTTCACCGGCTTTGACCCCCTGCGGACCAACGACTCCGCCTCCACCTATGTCAATACCCAGATTTATGAGACTCTGTACCGCATCGACCCGGTCACCGGCGAGTACAACTGCCTGCTGGCCGCCGACTATCCCGAGTTCTCCGATGACGGTCTCACCGCCACCATCAAGCTTCGGGAGGGCGTCAAGTTCCATGACGGCACCGACTTCAATTCCGAGGCTGTGAAGTATACCTTCGACCTCATCAAGGACCCTGATTTCGGTTCTGCCCGTGCCTCCATCGCCGGCTCCATTGATTCCATCGAGTGCCCCGATGACAGCACCGTGGTTTTCCACCTGAGCTATGAGGACGGCGTTCTCACCGCCAAGCTGGCCCACACCAACTCCGCCATCGTCTCCCCCACCGCCCAGCAGAACCAGGATCTGATGGTGGAGCCCTGCGGCACCGGCCCCTACAAATTCGTCAGCTCCGTCTCCGGTTCCAACGTGGTCCTCACCCGGAACGATGAGTACTGGGGCGACAAGCCCGCCATCAAGGACGTGACCATGACCGTCATTTCCGAGGAGTCCACCGCCATCGCCCGGATGGAGACCGGTGAGGCCGACTTCATGCCCAATGTCAGCGTGGAGAACATCTCCCGCCTGGAGAACATCGGGGATGTGACGGTTGAGACCTCCGAGGCCGCCCAGATCTATTATATGATCCTGCGGGGCGACTCCTATATCAACCCCGTCATGGCGGAGAAGGACTTCCGTACCGCTCTGTGCATGGGCGTGGACAAGGAAGGCTATGTGGAGTACATCATGGAAGGCTACGCCGATGCCGCCAAGAGCGTCATTGGTCCCAAGATCACCGGCTATGACGAGGAGGCCACGACCCACAACATCGCCTATGATCCCGATGGCGCCAAGGCCATCCTGGACGCCCATCCCGGCTGGGCCGATGAGGAGATCCTCTTCCTGGTTCCCTCCACTCCCGCTTACTCCAAGATGGGCGAGTACATCCAGTCCAGCCTGAAGAAGGCCGGCTTCAATAACATCAAGATCGAGACCATGGACTGGTCCGCCTGGCTCACCGAGAGCAAGAGCGACAACCGTTTCGACATCACCCTGGCCGCCTGGTCCAACGTGACCCGGGACGGTTCCGAGCTGATGGAGCCCAACTTCCACTCTGAGAACGGCCAGCGCCGCGTCCGCTACGCTGCCGAGGACATCGAAGCAATCGATACCTACATCAGCAACAGCAAGACGACCACCGACATGGCGGTCCGTACCGAGAACCTGCTGGGTGTCAACGCCATCCTTCAGGACAACGCCTATGTCCAGCCCATCTACAACAGCGTGAACCTGTACGCTTACAATACCGCCTACACCGGCATCACCCGGGACGCCGGCGGCACCTTCTATGTGAAGGACTTCGGCTACGCGGAGTAAGCTCCGCCCGTCAAATGTCCCCTGCCCCGCCCCCCTGTGAGGGGGCGGGGCGGCCGGACGGCTTAAGATACCCCGGTGTATTTTAAGCTCTGCCCTCCGCCGCGGCGGAAGGCGGAGCTTAGAACACACCCGCTTCGTTCAGGAGGATGTTCCTATGGGGAAAAAAGTGCTTGAAGTGAAAGATCTGGTCACTACCTTCCGGATCGACAAGAAAGAATATGAGGTGCTGCGGGGCGTCTCCTTCGACATCGAGGAGAATGAGACCCTCTGCATGGTGGGTGAGTCGGGCTGCGGCAAGAGCGTCACCACCCTGTCCATCATGGACCTGCTGCCCAACAACGGCCGGGTGGTTTCTGGCAGCATCAAGCTCAACGGCCAGGAGCTCACCACCATGTCTTCCAAGGAGCGGGCGGCGCTCCGGGGCAAGCAGATGGGCATGATCTTTCAGGAACCCATGACCGCCCTGAACCCGCTGCTCACCATCGGCCGGCAGATGACAGAAGGACTCGTGCTCCACCAGGGCATGAGCAAGCAGGAGGCCTATGACACCGCGGTAAATTATCTGGAAAAGGTGGGCATCGCCAATCCGGAGGACCGGATGAAGCAGTATCCCTTCCAGCTCTCCGGCGGCCTTCGGCAGCGGATCATGATCGCCATGGTCATGGCGGTCCAGCCCTCCCTCCTCATCGCCGACGAGCCCACTACCGCCCTGGACGTGACCATTCAGAAGCAGGTGCTGGTGCTTCTCAACAAGCTGAAGAAGGACGTCTCCACCGGGATCCTGTTCATCACCCACGATCTGGGCGTGGTGGCGGAGATCGCCGACCGGGTGGTGATCCTCTACTCGGGCCGGAAGGTGGAGGAGGGTTCCATTGAGGCCATTTTCTCCAAACCGCTCCACCCCTACACCGTGGGACTGATGAAGGCGGTTCCCAATGTGGACGAGGACGATTTTGACATCCAGCCCATCCCCGGCACCTTCCCGAATATCACCGAGGAGATCGGCGGCTGCCGGTTCCATCCCCGCTGTCCCTATGCCACCGACCGCTGCCGGGCCGAGGTCCCGGCGGAGATCGAAGTGGAGCCGGGCCATCTGGTGAGCTGCCACAAGGTCGCGGAGGAATATCCGGGGAAGGAGGTGCGGAAATGAGCGAGGAGAGAAAGAAGCTCCTGGAGCTGAAGAAGCTGAAAAAATACTTCCCTGTCCGCCGGGGCGTGTCCATCAAGGCGGTGGAAGACGTGACCTTCTCCATCTACGAGGGGGAGAAGTTCGGCGTGGTGGGTGAGTCGGGCTGCGGCAAGTCCACCCTGGGCCGGGTCATCCTCCAGCTCTATCCCCAGACCTCCGGGGCCTGCATCTACTATGGGCGGACCAAAGACGAGATGTCCCCCAAGTATCAGGCCAAAGAGGTGGCCAAGCTGCTGGAGTACCAGAAGAAGGCCCAGGAGTTCTACCAGAAGTCCCTGGAGATTGACAGGAAGGCGGAGGCCATCCGCGGCCAGGTGGACGCCCTTTCCGCCCTGGGCACCGACCGAGAGGTAAAGAAGAACACCTCTCTTCAGAAGAAGCTCAGCGAATTGGAATTCCAGTCCAAGGAGCTGCGGAAGGACGCCTCCCGCCAGCTGCGGGAGGGCTCCCGCACCGTGGGCTCCCTGATCTTGTGCAAGGATCTGCCCAAGGTCCAGGACCTGTTCCGGCAAGCCCAGAAGGAGACCGAGGCGGCGGCCGCCGCCACCCGGCGCTTCCGGGAACTGGAGAAGCAGTATGAGGAGAGCCGTCTGGCCGGCAGGAACGATGACGGCCTCAAGGCCAAAATGGACACCGCCAAATCGGAGGCCGACAGCCATGTGGAGGCCGCCAGGGCCCTGCGGCAGAAGGCGTTTCAGGACTACCGGGGCAAGGATATCCTGCCCATCACCGAGCGGACGCTGGATCCGGCCTATCAGGCCAAGCTGGACGGCAACTATGAGACGGGCATCAACCTGGGCAAGCTGACCCGGGAAGAGATGCGGGAGATGCGCCGGGAGATGCAGATGATCTTCCAGGATCCCGCCGCCTCCCTGGACCCCCGCCAGTCGGTGGGCAAGTCCATTGAGGAAGTTTTCGTTATCAACACGGACTTTCCCCCGGCGGTCCGCCGGGAAAAGACCATGGACCTGCTGGAGAAGGTGGGACTGAAGCGGGAGCACTACTGGTCCTATCCCAACGCCCTCTCCGGCGGCCAGAAGCAGCGGGTGGGCATCGCCCGGGCCATCGCGCTGGACACCAAATTCGTGGTGCTGGACGAGTCGGTCTCCGCCCTGGACGTGTCGGTGCAGGCCCAGATCCTTCAGCTGCTCAACGAGCTCAGCGCCGAGAAGCACCTGACCTATTTCTTCATTACCCACGACCTGGGCGTGGTCAAGCACTTCTGTGACCGCATTCTGGTCATGTATCTGGGCAATGTGTGCGAGCTGGCCGATTCCAAGGAACTCTTCCACAATCCCCTTCACCCCTATACCGAGTCCCTGCTGGCCGCCGTTCCCCGGCTGAAGATCGGTCAGGAGCACTCCACCGAGTCGGTGCTGGAGGGCGATGTGCCCAGCGCCATGAATCCGCCCAAGGGCTGTCCCTTCCACACCCGCTGCTCCAAGTGCATGGAGATCTGCGGACAGGAAAAGCCCCCCATTGTGGAGCGGGAGCCGGGCCACTTTGTGGCCTGCCACCTTTATGACAACAAGTAAGGAGCGGTCGTTGTGAATACCCCCTTTGATCCCGCCTATCAGCGCTATCCCTCTCAGCGCTACCCCATCTACGCCCGGGGCGGCATGGTGAACTGTTCCTCCCCCCAGGCGGCCGCCGCCGGGCTGGAGGTGCTGCGGAAGGGCGGCAACGCCATGGACGCCGCCGCCGCCGCTGCCGCCGCGCTGACGGTGGTGGAGCCCACCGCCAACGGCATCGGCTCCGACGCCTTTGCCCTGGTCTGGTCGGAGAAGGACCGGAAGCTCTACGGACTCAACTCCAGCGGTCCCGCCCCCCGGCTGGCCTCCATTGAGGCGGTGCTGGCCGACGGGAAGGACGAGGACGGCAAGATGCCCACCTACGGCTGGACTCCGGTGACGGTGCCCGGCGCGCCCAAGGCCTGGGCCGAGCTGACCCGGCGCTTTGGCCGGCTGTCCCTGGCTGAAAATCTGGCCCCCGCCGTCCGCTACGCCCGGGAGGGCTATCCCTGTGCCCCCAATCTGGCCATCATGTGGCAGCGGGCCTTCGGCAAGTACCGGCAGACCTGCACCGGCCCCGAGTTTGAGGAGTGGTACCGCACCTTTGCCCCGGAGGGCCGGCCCTATCAGGCGGGAGACATGATCCGCCTGCCCAACCACGCCGACACCCTGGAGGCCATCGGAGCCACCAACGCCGATGCCTTCTATACCGGCGACATCGCCCGGAAAATCGACGCCGACAGCCGGAAATTCGGCGGCTATCTCCGTTATGAGGACCTGGCCGCTTACGAGGCCAGATGGGTGGAGCCCATCTCGGTGGACTACCGGGGCTATCAGGTCTGTGAGATCCCCCCCAACGGTCAGGGCATCGCCGCCCTCATGGCGCTGAATATCCTGAAGGAGTTCTCTTTCCCGGGGAAGGACTGCGCGGAGACCTATCACCGCCAGCTGGAGGCCATGAAGCTGGCCTTTGCCGACGCGTTCCAGTATGTCACCGACCCGGACTATATGGCGCTGGACTATCACGACCTGCTGCTGCCGGAGTACGGCGCCCGGCGGGCGGAGCTCATCACCGGCCAGGCCCAGACCTTCACCCACGGTATTCCCCCCAAAAGCGGCACGGTCTATCTGTGCTGTGCCGACGGGGAGGGCAACATGGTGTCCTACATCCAGTCCAACTACATGGGCTTCGGCTCGGGCATCGTGGTGTCCGGCACCGGCGTGTCCCTCCAGAACCGGGGCCATGACTTCTCCCTGAAGGCGGAGGATGCCAACGCCCTCCGGCCCGGCAAGCGGAGCTACCACACCATCATCCCCGGCTTCCTGATGAAGGACGGCGGGCCGGTGGGCCCCTTCGGGGTCATGGGCGGCTATATGCAGCCCCAGGGCCATGTCCAGGTGGTCATGAACTACGTGGACTTCCATCTGGATCCCCAGCAGGCCCTGGACGCCCCCCGGTGGCAGTGGATGCGGGACAACACCGTGACGGTGGAGACCCGCTTCCCCATGGAGCTGGCCCGTCAGCTCCAGCGCCGGGGCCACGACATCCGCGCCGATCTGTCCACCCCCAGCTTCGGCCGGGGCCAGATGATCGTCCGGCTGGACAACGGCGTACTGGTGGGGGGCACCGAGTCCCGCACCGACAGCAACATCGCCTGTTTCTGACCGGAAGGAGAAAACGAACCGCCTCGGGCTGGCATCGTTGAATCCTGCTGATTTCAGCGCATGTATATAGGAACAGCTCTCCGCCGGTCGGCGGGGAGCTGTTTTTAATCTCCGCGGATCATCTCGGAAGCGAAGGAGAAGGATGCGCCGTGGTCCCTGCGGGGCGATTTTGTCAGAAATCCGCGCCGCAACAAATCGTTGCTTGACATTTGACCCGCTGTTATTTTAGCATGGCTGTGAGGTGATGAACCATGTCGATCGGAGACAACCTGCGTTCGCTCCGCCTGAACCGGAACATGACTCAGGAGCAGGCGGCGCAGCGGCTTGGCGTTGCACGGCAGACGGTATCCAGCTATGAATCCGGCCGGACCCGGCCGGACATTGAGATGCTGACGCGCTTCTGCGAACTCTATGGGACCGATCTGGACGGGATCGTCTATGGGCGGGCGCGGGTGCTGAAGACGCTGAACCGCCTGAAACGGACGGCAGTGGTCCTGTTTGCCCTGCTGGTGGGGATGACGTTCCTCGGTTCCGCTCTGCTGTGGTCCGCGAACCGGTTTTTCCCCGTGGAACAGGGGCAGCTGACCCGGGCGGAGCTGGGCGTGTTTGAAGCGCACAGGCGGCTGACAGCGTCCTGGGAGACGGTGGACTGGGTCATTCTGGCGGTCTCTCTGACGGGTTTTCTGGCGCTTTTCCTTCTGGTGCTCACCGGAAAGTGCCGGGTGCCGGCCAGACAGAAGCTGATCTATATGGTTGCGCTGGCGGCGGGACTCCTTTTGGCGGCGCTGCCCTTCGCGGCGACGGACCCCGTGTTCCCGGCCGTCAACTATCTGATCACCCCCATCCATGTCATCGCGCGGATGGTCCTTTTCTGCGCCGTGCTGTCCGTCACTGAGCGCGTCCGGGAAAGAAAATCCGGGGACGGGGGAACAAAGGCCGGAACACCTTGACTTCATGTCCGGCGTGTGATAAAATTTCAGCCATGATGGAGCCGTGTTCCCCGGAAGACGGCCGAACCGGAAAATCGGCAGAATGGAGATATGAATCATGGAAAGAATCAAGACTCTTGAGACCCGCAACCTGTGCGAGAGCGCCAAGACCGGCGGCTGCGGCGAGTGCCAGACTTCCTGCCAGTCCGCCTGCAAGACCAGCTGCGGCGTGGCCAACCAGAAGTGCGAGAACCAGTAAGATAGCGCGTCAAAAAGCTGCCGCCTGGTGACCGGGCGGCACTTTTTATGCAAAGACCAGGGAGGGCTCTTTTGATATGGTACATCAGTATCAGCTGAATGGCTACAACATCGTGCTGGATTCCTGCTCCGGCTCCATCCACGCGGTGGACGAGGTGGCCTATGACATCATCGCCATGTTTCCGGACAAAACGCCCGACGAGATCGTGGCGGAGCTGTCCGTGAAATACGCCGGCCGGGACGATGTGACCGAGGCCGACCTGCGGGCGTGCATCGGGGATGTGGAAGAACTGGTGAAGGCAGGGAAGCTCTACACGCCGGACACCTTTGCCGGCATGGCGGGCACCCTCAAGGAACGGGCGGGGGATGTGGTGAAGGCGCTGTGCCTCCACGTGGCCCATACCTGCAACCTCAACTGCGGCTACTGCTTTGCCAGTCAGGGCAAATACCACGGCGAGCGGGCCCTCATGAGCTATGAGGTGGGCAAACAGGCCCTGGATTTCCTGATGGACCACTCCGGCACCCGGACCAATCTGGAGGTGGACTTTTTCGGCGGCGAGCCGCTGATGAACTGGGATGTGGTGAAGCGGCTGGTGAACTATGCCCGCAGCGTGGAGAAGGAGCGGGGCAAAAACTTCCGCTTTACCCTGACCACCAACGGCATGCTCATCGACGACGATGTGATCGAGTTCGCCAACCGGGAGATGAGCAATGTGGTCCTCTCCCTGGACGGCCGCAAAGAGATCAACGACCGTACCCGGGTGGATTATGCCGGTGTTGGCAGTTACGACCGCATCGTGCCCAAATTCCAGAAGCTGGTGGCGGCCCGGGGCGGGAAGAACTACTATATGCGGGGGACCTTCACCCATGCGAACCCCGATTTCACCAAAGACCTGTTCCACATGGCTGACGACCTGGGCTTCACCGAGCTGAGCATGGAGCCGGTGGTCTGCGCTCCGGACGACCCCGCCGCCCTGACAGCAGAGGATCTGGAGATCGTGAAGGAGCAGTATGAGATTCTGGCCCGGGACATGCTCCGCCGGGAGCGGGAGGGCAGGCCCATCACCTTTTACCACTACATGCTGGACCTGACGGGGGGGCCCTGCGTTTATAAGCGCATCTCAGGCTGCGGCTCGGGCACGGAGTACATGGCGGTGACCCCCTGGGGGGATCTGTATCCCTGCCACCAGTTTGTGGGGGAGGAGACCTACAGGCTGGGCGATGTCTGGAACGGGGTCACCAACACCGCCCTGCGGGAGGAGTTCCGCTCCTGCAACGCCTATGCCCGGCCCGAGTGCGCCGACTGCTGGGCCAGGCTGTACTGCTCGGGCGGCTGCGCCGCCAACGCCTATCACGCCACCGGTTCCATCAAGGGCGTGTATGAGGCGGGCTGTGAGCTGTTCCGCAAGCGCATGGAGTGCGCCATCATGATGAATGTGGCCCGGGAGCTGGACGGCGGGAGGCTCTGATGGACACCCCCATCGCGGATTTTGTGGAGCGGTATGCCCGTTCCGGCGCGGTCCGTCTCCACATGCCGGGCCACAAGGGAAAGCCAATTCTGGGCTGTGAGCCGTGGGACATCACGGAGATCCACGGGGCGGACGCGCTGTATGAGGCGGAGGGGATCATCGCCCAAAGCGAGCGAAATACCTCCGCGCTGTTCGGCTCGGGCCGGACGGTGTATTCCACTGAGGGCTCCAGCCAGTGCATCAAGGCCATGCTGTATCTGGCCCTGACCTGCCGCCCTGCGGGGACGGCCCCGGTGATCCTGGCGGCCCGGAACGTGCACCGGTCTTTTGTCCACGCCGCCGCGCTGCTGGACTTTGAGCCGGTATGGCTGTGGCCGGAGGACAGCCGTTCCCTGTGCGGCTGTCCCATCTCGGCGCAGGCGCTGGAGCGGGCGCTGGAAGCCCTGCCCGCGCCGCCGGCGGCGGTCTACCTGACCAGTCCGGACTATCTGGGGGGAACGGCGGATATCTCTGCCCTGTCGGCGGTCTGCCGCCGGCACGGCACCATCCTGGCGGTGGACAACGCCCACGGGGCCTACCTTCGCTTTCTCCATCCATCCCGCCATCCGCTGGATCTGGGGGCGGATCTGTGCTGTGACTCCGCCCATAAAACCCTGCCCGCCCTTACCGGGGGAGCCTATCTCCACGTCGGGAAGAATGCCCCGGCGGCCTTCCGGGAGAACGCCAAGACGGCCATGGCCCCCTTCGGATCCACCAGCCCGTCCTATCTGACTCTGGCCTCTCTGGACCGCTGCGTCCGGTATCTGTCGGAGGGATATCCCGCCCGGCTGGCCGGGCTGGCGGAGTCGCTGGAGGCCCTGCGGTCCCGGCTGCGGGGGCGTGGTTGGCAGGTGGAGGAGAGCGATCCGCTGCGGCTGACTATCGCCGCCCCGGCGGGAATGACCGGCGGGGATCTGGCCGCCCGGCTGCGCCGGGGCGGGATAGAGTGCGAATACGCCGATCCGTCGTTCCTGGTGCTGATGGTCACGCCGGAGAACACCGGGGCGGAGCTGTCCCGGCTGGAGGAGGTTCTGGGGACCAACAACCGCCCCCGGAGGGACCTTCCCGCCCTCCCTCTGGCAAAAGGGGAACGGGTGGTAAGCGTCCGCCGGGCCCTCTTTGCCCCCCATGAGTCCGTCCCTGTGGAAGAGGCCCTGGGGCGGATCTGCGCTGCGCCCACAGTGTCCTGTCCCCCCGCCATTCCCATCGCTGTGTCGGGCGAGCGCATCGGCCCGGCGGCGGTGGAGCTGCTGCGCTATTACGGTGCGGAGCGGGTGGATGTGCTGACCGAACCAGGAGAGTCCCGGCACAGCCGGGCCCTTTGACAGCGAGACCGGACCGTCCGATTCCATGCGGACGGTCCGGCCGTTTTTTATTTGCAGAGAACGGCCTATGCGGCGGCCATCTGCCTGCCGGTGTGGTCGATGGTGTAGTCCACATTGTACTCTCCCGGCAGAATGAGCTGGGAGATGGGCACGAAGGTATACCCCTGCTGGAGCAGCGTCTCCAGAATAGTGGGCAGCGCCTCCGGGGTGTGGAGGGCGGCGTTGTGGAAGAGGACGATGGAGCCGGGCTGGACCTTGGAGGTGACCCGCTGGGTGATCTCGGAGGCGGGCAGCTCCTTCCAGTCCAGGCTGTCCACGTCCCACTGGATGGGCTCCATCCCGGCGGCACGAATGGCTGTGATGACGTTGTCGTCGTACTCCCCATAGGGCGGCCGGATGAGGGTGGGCCGCACGCCGGTGACCGCCTCGATCTTGTCGTTGCAGGCGTTCACGTCGGCGATGATCTCCTCCCGGCTGAGCTTGGAGAAGTGGTCGTGGTGGTTGGAGTGGTTCATCACCTCGTGGCCGGCGTCGGCCAGGGCCTTCACCGACTCGGGGTATTTGTCCACCCAGTCCCCCACCACGAAAAAGGTGGCTTTGATGTTGTACTTCCCCAGAATGTCGATGAGCTGCTGGGTGTCCTCATTGCCCCAGGCGGCGTCGAAGGAGATGGAGATCATCTTCTGATCCCGCTGGACACAGTAGATGGGCAGCTGCCGCCGGGTGGCGGCGGCGGTGGCGGTGAGGGGCCGGTTCACCACCCAGAACATGACCGCCGCGGCCAGCAGGCAGGCCAGGGCGGTGAGTCTCTTTCGTTTTACCAAAAACAGTTTCATGGGAAAACCTCCTCTTTGCATGTGTGTTATTTATATGATGGGGCCAGGCTTTCCCATGCGTTTTTGACTTGGGGCTTGCCAGAAGGCGAAGGCCGGGAGTAAAATAAAAATCACCAATTTTTTTCGGAGGGAAACGACATGGAGGAGAAACGCTATCCCCGGCTCATCTGTGATCTGGGGCTGCTGGAACACAACGTCCGGGAGGTGATCGGCCGCTGTCATGCCGCCGGCATCCGTGTGGCGGGCGTAGTGAAGGGGGCCACCGCCCTGCCGCCGGTGGTGGACTGCTATGTCCGGGGGGGCAGCGACCAGCTGGCCTCCTCCCGCATCGAGCAGCTGGAACGGATGAAAAAGGCCCATCCCGAGCTGCCCGCCATGCTCATCCGGGTGCCCATGATGAGCGAGCTGAACCGGGTGGCCTGCTGCTGTGAATACAGCCTGGAGAGCGACACCGCCGTGCTGGAAGCTTTGGACACGGCCTGCGGCCGGGCGGGCCGGCGCCACAAGGTTGTGCTCATGGCCGATCTGGGCGATCTGCGGGAGGGCTGGTGGGACCAGGACGAACTGGTGGCCGCCGCCCTTCATGTGGAGCGGGACCTGCCCAATCTGGAACTGGCCGGCGTGGGAACCAACCTGGGCTGCTACGGCGCCATTGTGCCCACGGTGGAAAAGATGGAGAAGCTGGCCGGCCTGGCCTGCCGGGTGGAAGAGGCGGTGGGGCATGCCCTGGAGATCGTCTCCGGCGGGGCCTCCACCTCGTTCCTGCTGGTCCACCAGGGCCGGATGCCCGCCAAAATCAACCACCTCCGCATCGGGGAGACCATCCTTCACGGCTATGATCTCCAGAAGCTGTGGGGGGTCACCGACATGGGTTATCTGTCCATGGACGTGTTCACCCTTCAGGCCCAGGTGCTGGAGTGCCGGGTGAAGCCCACTTATCCGGTCGGCACCATTTTTAAAGATGCTTTCGGCAACACCCCCGTCTACACCGACCGCGGGCTCCGGCGGAGGGCCCTGGTGGGCGTGGGACGCGTGGACGTGGGAGACCAGAGCAAGCTGCTGCCCAAGGATCCCGGTGTGACGGTGCTGGGCGGCTCCAGTGACCACACCATCCTGGACGTGGAGGACTGCCCCCGGGCGCTGAAGGCGGGAGATGTGATGGAATTTGCCCTGAACTATACCCCTGTGCTGTTTCTCACCGACAGCACGGAGGTGACAGTGGAATATCGGGGAATGTAAACCCGGGGAGAGTATACAGCGCGGAAAAAGAACGTCAGAAGAGGGATCCCTTTCTTTTTGTCAAGGATACCTTAAAAAAAGACAGAAATTTCAATGTTGGATTGACTTTTCGTCAAGAGCATATTATACTGCTTTCAGCCGCGGAGCGAAGCGGCATTATACATAGTATACCGCATAAAAAAGACCGACTAAAAATAAGGAGAGAGAAACATGAAGTTCCACCGCACGACCGCCCTGGCTCTGGCCCTGGGCCTGACACTCACCGCCTGTTCCGGCGGTTCCGAAAGCGAGACTCCCAGTGCCGACGGCGGCAGCGAGGCCGCCGACAACAGTGTCCTCACTGTCGCTATCCAGGATGAGGTAGAGGGCCTCGACATCCAGCAGATCGGCTGGGAGAATATGGTCCAGGCTCTGATCTATGAGCCCCTGGTCGTCTTTAACGAGGACCTGTCCGAGCTCCAGCCCGCCTTTGCCGAGTCCTTCACTGTGGCGGAGGACGGCTCTTACATCGAATTCGTCCTGCCCGCCGACGCCAAGTTCTCCAACGGCGACGTCTGTGACGCCGAGGCCGTGAAGGCCTCCGAAGAGCGCTTCCTGGCCATCAGCGAGTACGCCGGCGACCTGGACGCGATGGAGAGCATCGAAGTGGTGGATGCCCAGACCATTCGCTATCACCTCTCCGGTCCGGCCCCCTACATGTGGGCCTCTCTCACCAGCACCTACGGCGGCATCAATGATGTGGCGGTGGCCGAGACCATGAGCGACGATGAATTCAACCGTCAGCCCGTCACCAACGGCCCCTACTATGTGGAGGAGTGGGCTCAGGGCTCCCAGGTGGTTCTGAAGCGCAACGAGTATTACAAGACCAATAACCCCAATGTGGACAACCAGGGCATCCTGGCGTTCGATACCATCATTGTCCGCTTCATTCCCGATGAGTTCACCCGGGTCAGCGAACTGGAGAGCGGCGATGTGGATGTGATCTACGACGTGCCCTCTTCCAGCATCGCCGATCTGGAGGAGAACCCCGACATCACGACCTACCGCTATCAGCAGGCCGGCGTGTCCTATCTGAACATGCAGACGGAAAAGGGCGTCACCGCCGACATCAAGGTCCGTCAGGCCCTGACTCTGGCCGTGGACCGTCAGGAGATCCTGGACGCTCTGGACGGTGTGGTCACCCCCACCTACGGCTTCATCTCCGAGGCTCAGGCCGGCTACAGCGCCGGCAAGGAGGCCGAGCTGGCCGAGAAGCTGGCCTATAATCCCGAGCAGGCCAAGGCGCTGTTGGCCGAGGCCGGCTGGGCCGACACCGACGGCGACGGCTTTGTGGACAAGGATGGCCAGAAGCTGACCTTTGAGCTCCTTGTGGCCTCTGACCGCGCCTCCATCAAGGCCGCGGCCCCCGTGCTCCAGAATCAGTTTGCCGCCATCGGCGTGGACGCTCAGATCCGCGAGTATGAGGGTGCCTACATCAAGCAGCTGATGAAGGACGATGACTACACCATGGGCGGACGAAACTTCGTGTGGAACGACGCCGACATTCTCTACTACGTCTTTACCGCCGAGTCCGGCTATCCCTGGGATGATCCCGCCCTCACCGATGCGCTGGTCGCTGCCCGCACCGAGAACGACACCGAGCTGCGTGTGAAGGCCTATGAGGCCGCCCAGGACATCCTGGTGAATGACTACAAGGCCATCTCCCTCTTCGCCGACAACTACTGCGTGGCCACCAAGAGCAACATCAAGGGTCTGGTTGTCACCAACGACGGCCGCTCCTGGTACAACGACACGGTCCGCGAGTAATGGCGATGGAGACACTGGAACAGGCGATTGACCGCGCGGCGGCCCGGAGCATCGGCTCCAACACCCCCGGCTGCGCGATCCTGCTGGCCAGGGATAACGAGGTGCTCTTCCGCAAGGGCTACGGCATGGCCAACCTGGAAAAGGGGATCCCGGTCCGGCCGGAGGACAACTTCGTCATCGCCTCCAACACCAAGCAATTTACATGTATGGCCATCCTCATGCTCCGGGACCGGGGCCTGCTGGATCTGGACGAGCCCATCGAGCGGTTTTTCCCCGACTTTCCGGACTACCGGAAGAGGGTCACCGTCCGGATGCTCATGAGCCACACCTCCGGGATCCGGGAGTATTTTGAAGAGGGCTTCCGGGAGAATGAGGAGGCCCTCCGGACGGCGGACACCGCCGCCCTGCTGGAGATCGCCAAGGGCTTCGGGCCGGAGCTGGACTTCGAGCCCGACACCAGGTGGTCCTACTGCAACACCGCCTATGTGATGCTGGGGGACATCGTCCGCCAGCTCACCGGAAAGATGTTCGGCCGGTTCCTGGAGAGCGAGATCTTCGCCCCGCTGGGGATGACCGGCACCGCAGCCCCCGACTACATGGATCAGACCGACCCCAGGCAGACGGCGGGCTATGTGGAGACCGCCCCCGGCGTGTTCGTCCCCCAGCCCTATGACATGCTGCTGGTGGGCTATGCCGACGGCAATATCTCCTCCAATGTGGACGATCTGCTCAAGTGGCACCACTATCTCTATGAGAGCGGCAGCGAGGCGCTGGTGAAGCGCTCCACGGTAGAGGAAATGTTCGTCTCCCACCGGCTGAAGGACGGGACCCCCACCCACTACGGCATGGGCCTGTTCCTGGACCAGATCGAGGGAAAGTCCAGGCACTACCCCGGCCATAGGGAGATCTGGCACACCGGCGGCACCATGGGGTTTATTTCCCGGGTGTCCCGGTTCCCCGAGGACGGCGTCACCGCCGTCATGCTCACCAACTGGGAAGGGGAGGGCCTGGATCGGGACGGACTGTTCCACTCCGTCCTGGACGAGCTGTTCCGCCGGCTGTCATAAGATGCGAGCCCAGGCGCGGCGCCCCCCGGGGACACCGCGCCTTTGGGCTGTCTATTTCCGTTTGTAAGGAGGAAGAGCCTTGAGCGACGTCGCGAAATATATCCTGAAGCGTCTGCTGACCGGCGTGCTGGTGGTGCTGTGCGTCACGATCATTATTTTCGGTATCCTGCAGGCCATGCCCGGCGACCCCATCGATCTGATGGTGGACACCCGCGTCTCAGCGGAGAAGGTGGCCGAGCTGAAGGCCCGGTGGGGCCTGGATAAACCTCCGGTGGTCCAGTATTTCTACTGGCTCAGCAATATCTGCCGGGGAGATTTCGGCACCTCCATCAGCACCAAGCAGGAGGTCCTTTACCTGATCCAGCAGCGGCTGCCCTACACCCTGATGCTCACCGGCGCCGCCATGATCATTGAGTATCTGCTGGCCATCCCCCTGGGGCTGGTGGCCGCCGTGCGGCGGGACGGGATTCTGGACAAGTTCCTGACCGTGGTCATGGTGGTGCTCTGGTCCATGCCCGCCTTCTGGCTGGGCGTGCTGCTGATCCGGCAATTTGCCGTGAAGAACAGCTTCTTCCCCATTTCGGGGTACAGCGGGCTGAAGTCCCTGGTGCTGCCCGCCCTCACCCTGGCGCTGCCCTCTCTGGCCCAGATCTTCCGGCTCACCCGCAGCGAGGTGCTGGATGTGATGGAGGAGAAGCACGTGGAGACCGCCTACGCCAAAGGCATCTCCGACAAGATGGTGCTGGTGCGCCATGTGCTGCGCAACGCCCTCATCCCGGTGACGGTGACCTTCTTCCTCAACCTGCCCTGGCTCATCGGCGGGGCTGTGGTGGTGGAAAACGTCTTTGGCTGGCCCGGCATGGGTCAGCTGCTGTGGAAGGGGATCTCCAAGCAGGATTTCCCCATCGTTCAGGGCATCGTGTTCGTCATCGCGGTTCTCACCGTGATCTGTAATCTCATCGGGGACATTGTGTCCGGCATCCTGGATCCCCGCATCCGGATGGAATAAGGGGGGATTCGTGTGAAAAAGAGCCGCAAACTGAAGCTTATCCTGAAAAAGCCCCTGTTCCTCATCGGCTTTCTGATGATGGCGGTGGTCATTCTGGCCGCCATCTTCGCCCCCCAGATCGCGCCCCACGGCTACGCCGAGCAGAATCTGGCCATGAAGCTCCAGGCCCCCTGCGCCGAGTTCCCTCTGGGCACCGACCGGTACGGCCGCTGCATCTTCAGCCGGATCCTCTACGGCTCCCGCATCGCCCTGAAGGTGGGCCTGGTGGCGGTGGTCATCGAGTCCGTCATCGGCGTCACCCTGGGCATCGTGGCCGGGTACTACGGCAAGAAGGCTGACCGGGTCATCATGTTCGTCACCGACATGATCTGGTCTATCCCGCCCATCATTCTGGCCATGGCCATCGTCCTGCTGCTGGGCCCCAGCGCGGAGAACGTGGCCATCTCGGTGGCTCTGGTCACCTGGGCACAGTTTACCAAGATCGTCCGGGCCAAGGTCCAGTCCATGAAGGAGCTGTCCTATATCGAGGCGGCCCGGGTCTATGGCGAGAGCGATCTGCAGATCATCCTGCGCTACATCCTGCCCAACCTGACCTCCACCATCGTGATCCTGACCTCTCTGGCCCTGCCCTCGGCCATCCTGTCCACCACCTCCATGGGCTTCCTGGGTCTGGGCGCCCAGGAGCCGCTCCCCGACTGGGGCATGATCCTGTCCAGCGGCATTGAGTTTATCAAGAAAGCCCCCTGGATTTCCTTCTGGCCGGGTCTCGCCATCGTGTGGACGGTGCTGGGCTTCAATCTGGCCGCCGAGGGACTGAAGGAACTGCTGGACCCGCGGATGAAGGTGTGACGATATGGAAGAGAATATTTTACAGGTAACGGACCTGTCGGTGAGCTTTTCCGGCGGGGTCCAGGCCGTCCACGGAGTCAGCTTCGGCATCCGGCCGGGGGAGACCTTTGCCCTGGTGGGAGAGTCGGGCTGCGGCAAATCCACCACCGCCCGGGCCATCATGCGGCTGATCCGCGCCCCCGGGCGCATCACCGGCGGCCAGGTGATTTTTCAGGACCGGGATCTGCTGGGACTGTCCAACCGGGAGATGACCCGGGTCCGGGGCCGGGAGATCGGTATGATCTTTCAGAATCCCCTGGACTCGCTGAATCCGGTCTACACCATCGGAAGCCAGGTGGCCGAGGGCCTCATTGTGGACAAGATGGAGAAGAAGGAGGCCTGGAAGCTGGCTGCGGACATGTTCCGGGACGTGAAGATCCCGGATCCCGAGCAGCGGATGAAGGCCTATCCCCACGAGATCTCCGGCGGCATGCGCCAGCGGGTGATGATCGGCATGATGCTCTGCCGCCACCCCAAGCTTCTGATCGCCGACGAGCCCACCACCGCCTTGGATGTGACCATCCAGGCGGGCATCATTGAACTGATGAACGACCTGCGGCGGAAATACAATACCGCCGTACTGATGATCACCCACGACTTCGGGATCGTGGCCGACATGGCCGACCGGGTGGGCGTGATGTACGCCGGCCAGCTGGTAGAGGTGGCCGATGTGTTCACCATTTTCGATGAGCCGCTCCACCCCTACACCCGCCTGCTGATGAAGGCCCTGCCCGTCATCACCAAACGGGAAGGCCGGCTGGTGACCATTCCCGGCACGGTGCCCGACCTGTCCAAACAGATGGAGGGCTGCCGGTTTGCCGACCGCTGCCCCGACGCCACAGAGGCCTGCCGCCGCTCGGTTCCCGCGATGAAGGAGATTGAGTCCGGCCATCTGTGCGCCTGTCATCTGGTGAAGGGAGGCCCCGCCCATGCGTGAACCTCTGCTGAAGATCGACCATCTGAAGAAGTATTTCCCCCTGAAGGGCGGGCTGAAAAAGTCGGACGTCTTTGTCCGCGCCGTGGATGACGTGACGCTGGACATCTATCCCGGGGAGACCCTGGGCCTGGTGGGGGAGTCCGGCTCGGGCAAGACCACTCTGGCCAAGATGATTCTGGGCCTCCTGGCCCCCACCGAGGGGACCATCACTCTGGATGGGCTGGACATTCACGACAGGGCCCGGAAGAAGGAGATCCACCGCGCCGTGGGCGCGGTGTTCCAGGACCCGGCCTCCTCTCTGAATCCCCGCTCCACCGTCTACCGCTCTCTGGAGCGTCCCCTGGAGCTCAACGGCTACAACAAGTCGGACGCCCGGGACATAATCTATGAGACCGCCGAGAAGGTGAACCTGGGCCGGGAGCTGCTGGACCGGTTCCCCTATGAGCTCTCCGGCGGCCAGCAGCAGCGGGTGTCCATCGCCCGGGCCATCATGCTCAAGCCCCGGCTGCTGGTGCTGGATGAGCCCACCTCCGCTCTGGATGTGTCGGTGCAGGCCCAGACCCTCAACGAACTGCTGGACCTCCAGGAGAAGTTCGGCCTGACCTATCTGTTCATCACCCACAACCTGTCGGTGGTGCGCTACATGAGCGACCGCATCTGCGTCATGTACGGCGGCAAGCTCATGGAGGTGGGGGATACCGATCAGATCTATGACCGATATCTCCACCCCTATACCCTGAGCCTGCTGTCCTCGGTGCCGCCCCTGCATCCCAGACAGCGGGATCGGAAAAAGTATCTCCTCACCGGCGACATGCCCAGCCTCATCGGGGATGTGCAGGGCTGCCACTTCGCCTCCCGGTGTCCCTTTGCCCGGGACCGGTGCCGGGAGGAAGAGCCGCCCTTCCTGACGCTGGAGGATGGCCGCCAGATCGCCTGCCATTTCGCCGGGGAGCTGGAATTCCGGAAATATGACCAAAGACCTCCGGGGCGTCTCCCGTAGGTCTT
>JAQXNP010000055.1 GCA_029098065.1 Clostridiales bacterium
ACCATCGGACTTGATTACGATGCGCTCACGAAGGAAGAGTTTGTTTCAATCATTAGCGGACTTAAAAAGTCCAAGTACCTGAAAAGCCCCAGCAACCAGCGTGGAAAGGCAAGACCATCGATGATGCCGCACGGTAAAGGCAAAAAAAAACGCAAATAAGAAAAAATCGGCACCTGCTTTTTGGCAGGTGCCGATTTCTGTTACCCTATAATGCGCTTGAATTTTTGGCGTAAGTGGCGTAAGTTTGGCGTAAATCCGCTTTTCCGCATTCAAAAAATCAAGCAATTTCAAGGGGTTGAGGCATTTTTTAGTACATGCCGCCCATATCGGGGCTGGCGGGAGCGGCGGGAGCGGGAGGCTCGGGCTTGTCGGTCACCAGCGCCTCGGTGGTCAGCAGCACGGAGGCGATGGAGGCGGCGTTCTCCAGCGCGGAGCGGGTCACCTTGGTGGGATCCACGATACCGGCTTCCACCATATCCACATAGGTCTCATTATAGGCGTCGTAGCCATAGCCGGTCTTGCCGGCCTTCACATGCTCCAGAACCACGGAGCCGTCCACGCCGGCGTTGGCGGCAATCTGGCGGACGGGCTCGGTCAGGGCGGCGGCGATGATCTTCACACCGGTCTTCTCATCGCCCTCGACAGTGGGCAGCAGGGCCTCCACAGCGGGAATAGCATTGACATAGGCGGTACCGCCGCCGGCCACGATGCCCTCTTCCACAGCGGCCCGGGTGGCGTTCAGAGCGTCCTCGATGCGGAGCTTCTTCTCCTTCATCTCGGTCTCGGTGGCAGCGCCCACGCGGAGGACCGCCACGCCGCCGGCCAGCTTGGCCAGCCGCTCCTGCAGCTTCTCCTTATCGTAATCGGAAGTGGTCTCGGCCATCTGGGCCTTGATCTGGCCCACGCGGGCCTTGATGTCGTCGGAATTGCCGGCGCCGCCCACGATGATGGTGTTCTCCTTATTGACCTTGACCTGCTTGGCCTTGCCCATCTGAGCCAGAGTGGCGTCCTTCAGCTCCAGGCCAACCTCTTCACTGATGACCGTGCCGCCGGTGAGCGTGGCGATATCCTGCAGCATCTCCTTGCGGCGGTCACCGTAACCGGGAGCCTTGACGCAGCAGACGTTCAGAGTGCCGCGCAGCTTGTTGACGATCAGGGTGTTCAGGGCCTCGCCCTCCACGTCCTCGGCGATGATGAGCAGCTTCTTGCCGGACTGGAGCACCTGCTCCAGCAGGGGCAGCATCTCCTGGACAGAAGAAATCTTCTTATCGGTGATGAGGATCATGGGGTCATCCAGAACGGCCTCCATCTTCTCGGTATCGGTGCACATATAGGGGGTGTCTTAGCCCCGGTCGAACTGCATGCCTTCCACGACCTCGGAATAGGTCTCGGCGGTCTTGGACTCTTCCACGGTGATGACGCCGTCAGAGCCGACCTTCTCCATGGCCTCGGCGATCAGCTTGCCGATGGTCTCATCACCGGAGGAAATGGCGCCGACACGGGCGATGTCCTCGGTACCCTTGACCTTCTTGGAGTTCTTTTTGATCTCGGCGATGGCGGCGTCGGCGGCGGCCTTGATACCCTTCTTCATGATCATGGGGTTGGCGCCGGCGGCCAGGTTCTTCAGGCCCTCACGGACGATGGCCTGGGTCAGCAGGGTGGCGGTGGTGGTGCCGTCGCCGGCCACGTCGTTGGTCTTGGTGGCGACTTCCTTCACCAGCTGAGCACCGGCGTTCTCCATGGGATCGGGAAGCTCAATCTCCTTGGCGATGGTCACGCCGTCATTGGTAATGAGGGGAGAGCCGTACTTCTTATCCAGCACCACGTTGCGGCCCTTGGGGCCCATGGTGATCTTGACGGTATCGGCCAGCTGGTCCACGCCGCGCTGCAGAGCCCGGCGGGCATCCTCGCCGTGGGTAATGATCTTAGACATAACGGATTACCTCCAATAAATTCAAATTTCAGTTACGCGATTGGGGATCTTACTCCACCACGGCCAGAATGTCGTTCTGCCGCACGATGGTGTACTCCTCGCCGTCCACCTTCACGGTGGTGCCGGAATACTTGCTGGTGATGACGTGCTCGCCCTTCTTGACGGTCATCTCGACTTCCTTACCGTCCACCAGACCGCCGGGGCCCACCTCGATGACCTCAGCGATCTCCGGCTTCTCCTTGGCGCTGCCGGTGAGGATCAGTCCTCCCTTGGTCTTCTCCTCAGCCTCCATCATCTTGATGACCACGCGGTCTCCCAAAGGCTTCAGCTTCATAAATGGTTCCTCCTATTTATCATTTTTCTTATAAACGTTTCAAGCGTGTTAGCACTCATTTTGCCGGAGTGCTAACACGCTTATTATAATAATCTCGGTTTCCATTTTTGGCAAGTTTTAATTTTCTTGTTTTCCGCTGTTTTTATTTGAATCTTTCCGATATTCTTATTTATATTTTATTTTCTGCTTCTTACTTTTATTTTCTTTTGTTTTCTTTAATTTTTGAAAATCACGTCTTTTAAATTGTTAGCAGTCTGTGAACTTTCACGCCAGCCGCACCCGGTCGGATAGAAAAAGTTCACTTTCTTTTCCGAAAGCCGGAGGGTGAACCGCTTGTCTCTCAGCACCTCTCCGTCCACCACCACGGTGATCTCCTCCCGGCTGGAGAAATCGACCCGGGCGCCGTGATAGTCCCGGACGATCTCCGGACACTCCCGGTAGCGCCCGGCGGCGTACCGTCCCACATACCGGGCGAACTTCAGCCGGGAGATGTCCCCCACCAGCAGCATATCCAGCACCCCGTCATCGGGCATGGCGTCGGCCACCGGGCAGAATCCGCCGCCATAGTGCCGTCCGTTGCAGACGCACAGGATGGCGGTGGGACCCTCGTAATGGATCTCCCCCATGTCCACCCGCATCGGCCGGGTGATGCCTCCGGCCACGTTGGCGATCAGGGAGAGCACATAGGCGCCGGTGCCGCTGACCAGCGGCAGTTTCTTGTAGCGGTGGACCTCGGCGGCCACCCGGGCGTCCACCCCCGCGCAGATCACATCCAGGCCCAGCAATCCGTTGCAGTCCATCAGATCCAGGGCGGACTGAGGGCCGTCCCGAAGGGCGGCCAGATCGGCAAACCGCTTCCGCCCCTCTTTTCCAAAAATGCGCAGAAAATCGTTGGCGGTGCCCATCGGCACGTTGGTCACCGCCGCAAAGTCCACTCCCGCCGCGGCGTTCACCACCTCGTTGAGCGTCCCATCCCCGCCGCAGGCGTAGAGCCGCACCGGCTCCCCCCGCTCCAGGGCCCGGAGGGCCAATGTCCGGGCGTCGCCCGCCCCCTCGGTAAAATACGCCTCATAGTCTCCCCCCAGGACGGCGTCGGCCTGCTCCAGCAGCCGCCGGGCGCTGGAGCGCTTTCCGGCGGAGGGGTTGATAATCAGAACCTGCCTCATCGCTTAGAAGAACGTGATCCGCTGCTCCGGCCGGGCCAGCCGGGCAGCCAGAGCGGCGGCGGCGCCCCGGGTGGTGGTGCCATCGGGGTCAAACCTCAGGCTTCCGTCCACCCCGGTGAAGATCCCCTTCGCGTAGAGTCCGCAGATGGCGTCGGCCCCCGGATCGGAGGGGGCGACGTCCTTCACCGAGGCTCGCACCCGGGCCAGGCTGTTTCGCTCGGGCAGGCTTCTGGCCAGGCTGGTGGCGGCGAACACCTGGGCCAGCTCCCGCCGGGTAATGGGCCGGTCATAGCTGTCGAACTGCCCCCGGCTGATGATCCCGCCCGCCAGGCAGTAGGTCACCGCCGCGGTGTACCAGAGCTTGCTGTCATAGGTGGTGGTATGGAAGTCATCCCCCCGGTAGCGGCTCTCCATGTTGGCGGCCATCTGGATGGCCTCGGCCACGGTCACCGCCCGATCCGGCTCAAACCGTCCGCCGCCCGTCCCCGACATGATACCGGTATTGTAGGCCAGATCCACCCACAGGGCGTACCAGTCTTTCCCCTTCACATCGGAAAAAACGGGCAGTTTCCCCTTGGTCAGCGGAAACTGGCTCCCCTCGACACCGAGCTCTTCCAGCCGGGTCGGGATCTGATAGAGCGGCACAACGGTCCGCTTTCCGTCCCGGGCGGTGAGAATCAGGGCATCCAGCCCGCCGCTGCTGCCCAGCTCCGCTTTCTTGTAAGTAAGCGGCCAGACCTGATTGGTGAGATTTCCGGCGGCATCCCGGTAGGACAGCACGCTGACCACGCCCCAGCTGCCCCCCTTCTGCGCGGTGTAGAGGCCATAGCCCGCCGGCATCAGGGTGTCATACTCCGGCGGGATGAGATAGGTCCCGTCGGGCCGGATGACCCCCAGCTTTCCGTGGAGGTTCACCGCCGCCATCCCCAGGGAAAAGGACACCACCGAGTCATACTGCAGGGGAATGACCACCTGACCGGCGGCGTTGGCAAAGCCCCACCTGCCGTTTTCCTCAGCCTGGGCCAGCCCCTCGCTGTATCCGTAAATGGTGAGGGCCCTGGCCCCCGGCAGGGCGGAGACCAGCAGGCACAGGCACACCGCCAGCGCCGTCAGCCGTGTTCTGAATTTCATGTCTTTCCTCTCTTCCCCAGATATTGAAACAGATCACATTTGAGCATTCCGTTATAAAGCTTCCGTTTTTTATCCGCCGTCCTGCCGAAGGTCCGCTCGAACTCGGTGTGGGAGGACAGCAGATAGAGGCTCCAGCCGGAGGGCATGGCCTTCCACGCCTGTCCGAAATCAGCGTAGAGCTCCTCGGCCTCTTTCCTGTCCGACAGCCGCTCTCCGTAGGGCGGATTGGTCACCACCCGGCCCGCCTCTCCGCCGGGGTGGAAGGCGGCGGCGTCCGCCTGCGCGAACCGGACGAGGTCCTCCACCCCCGCCTTTTCGGCGTTGGCCCGGGCTATGTCCACCGCCCGGGCGTCGATGTCGCTGCCCATAATATCGTAGTTCCCGTCGTACTCCAGATCCATGGCCCGGTCCGCCTCCTCCATCCAGACAGAGGAAGGCAGCCACGCCCATTTTTGGGCGGAAAAGGTTCTGTCCAGGCCTGGCGCCCTGTTCTTGGCGATCAGAGCCGCCTCGATGGGGATGGTGCCCGAGCCGCAGAAGGGATCCCGGAAGGGCTCTTTCCCCCGATACCGGGAGATCATCACCATCCCGGCGGCCAGGGTCTCCCGGAGGGGGGCGGCCACCCCCACCGCCCGGTAGCCCCGCTTGTGGAGGCTGGGGCCGGAGGTATCCAGATAGAGCTCCGCCGTGTCCTTCATCAGGAGAAACTGCACCTGACAGACCGCGCCGGTCTCGGGCAGATGCTCCAGGCCGTATTTCCCTCCCAGCCGGTCGGCCACCGCCGCCCGTATGACGGCGGTGCACCGGGGAACGGAGTGGAGCCGGGAATCCAGGCTATGCCCTTTCACCGGAAAGACCCCGTCTCTCGGAACGAACTCCTCCCAGGGCAGGGCCCGGACCCCCTGATAGAGCGCGTCAAAGTCCGGGGCGTCAAACCGGCCCAGACGGATCAGCACCCGTTCGCCTGTGCGCAGATTCAGGTTTGCCCGGACAATTCCGGCAGGGCCGCACTCGCACAGCACCCGGCCGTTTTCCGCCCGGACCTGTTCCAGATCCATCCGCCGCAGTTCCTCGGCGCAGAGTCCCTCCAACCCGAAGAGGGTGGGGACGGAGAGGGTGTAGCGTTCCATGGCAGAGCTCCTTCTTTCCTTTGTTTTCAGATCAATTATACTATATTTATTTCTTTCTTTTCAATAGCCATCGTTCCCCGGCGGAACCGCCGGGCCGGGACAGACCGTTTCCCCGGGGAGGCGGAAGGGATTTTATCCGCCTTTCCCTTCCCTTTCTCTCCCGGATATGATATACTGAATTTCAGAAAGGAGCTGATCGGTATGCCCTGGCTTCCCAGTGCGGTATGGTTGGTGCTGCTCGTTCTTTTCGGAGCAGCGGAGGCGCTCACAGTGGGGCTTGTTTCCATCTGGTTTGCCGCAGGCGCCCTTGCCGCTCTGCTCTCCACCTTTTTCACAGACAACGTGTGGCTCCAGGCCGTTATTTTTCTGGCGGTCTCCGCCGTCACACTGGCCCTGGTCCGTCCTCTGGCCCGGAAATACTTCTCCCCCAGCCGGACGGCCACCAATGCCGACCGGCTCATCGGCCGGAACGCCCTTGTCACCGAGGAGATCGATGACTTAACCGCCACCGGCGCGGTAAAAATTGATGGGGCTGAATGGACCGCCCGGTCCGAGTCCTCCGCTCCGATCCCGGTTGGAGAAACTGTCACCATCCTTCGTATCGAGGGAGTGAAGCTCATCGTAGCTCCCGTCCACAGAAAGGAGTAAAAGTCATGCCATTCTTCAAAGCGTTCATCCCCCTTGTTCTGGTGATCCTCGTTCTCCTGATCCTGGCTTTTAACATCAAGGTGGTCCAGCAGTCCCGCGCCTATGTGGTGGAGCGGCTGGGCGCTTTCCACTCCGTCTGGGGGGTGGGCATCCACTTCAAGATCCCCTTTATCGAGCGGGTGGCCAAGGCGGTCTCCCTGAAGGAACAGGTGGTGGATTTTGATCCCCAGCCCGTCATCACCAAGGACAACGTCACCATGCAGATCGACACGGTCATCTATTTCCAGATCACCGATCCCAAGCTCTATACCTATGGTGTGGAGCACCCCATGTCCGCCATCGAAAACCTCACCGCCACCACGCTCCGGAACATCATCGGCGAGCTGGAGCTGGATCAGACCCTCACCAGCCGGGATATCATCAACTCCAAGATGCGCTCTCTGCTGGACGAGGCCACCGATCCCTGGGGCATCAAGGTCAACCGGGTGGAACTGAAGAACATCATGCCCCCCAAGGACATCCAGGAGTCCATGGAGAAGCAGATGCGGGCCGAGCGGGAACGCCGGGAGGCCATCCTTCAGGCCGAGGGCCAGAAACAGTCTCAGATCCTGGTGGCCGAGGGCGAAAAGCAGTCCGCCATCCTGAAGGCCGAAGCCGCCAAGGAGGCCGCCATCAAGAAGGCCGAGGGCGAAAAGGCGGCCCGGATCATGGCCGCCGAGGCGGAGGCCCAGGCGATTCTTCAGGTCCAGCAGGCCACCGCTCAGGCGCTGAAGCTGCTGAACGAGGCCGCCCCCACCGATCAGGTGGTGAAGCTGAAGGCTCTGGACGCCTTCGCCAAGGCTGCCGACGGAAAGGCCACCAAACTCATCATTCCCTCTGAGATCCAGGGATTGGCCGGTCTGGCCGCCAGCGCCAAAGAGCTGCTCACCGACGCAGAGAAAAACGGCAAATAAGATTCCCGCTAAGGGGGCGGATATCCGCGGGATATCCGCCCCCTTTTCCAACACTTCAAGGAGGTCTCCCGCCGTGTATGCAGATGATATCGCCGCCTATGTGCCCCAGTCGGAGGCGGAGGCCGCTGATCAGGAACAGATGCTGGCCTATATCCGTCAATTTCCCGACACCATCCTGACCCGGGAGAACAAGTGGGCCCATCTCACCGCCTCCGGCTTCATCCTCAGCGCCGATGGGGAATGGGTCCTCATGGCCCACCACAACATCTACCGGGTGTGGGCCTGGACCGGGGGCCATGCCGACGGGGACCCCGATCTGCTGTCGGTGGCCCTCCGGGAGGCTCGGGAGGAGACCGGAGCGGCCCGCATCCGCCCTCTGTCCTCCTCCATCGCCTCGCTGGAGATCCTGCCCGTGTGGGGCCATGTGAAACGGGGGGTGTATGTCCCGACCCATCTTCACCTCAACGTCTCCTATCTTCTCACCGCCGGCCGGGACAGCGCCCTCACCGTCCGGGAGGGGGAAAACACCGGTGTGGCCTGGCTGCCGGCGGACCGGCTGCCCGAACTCACCAACGAGTGGCAGATGGACCCGGTCTATGCCAAACTGCTGAAACGGGGCCGGGCTCTGCTGGGCCTGTCCGGGTGAAAAAGAGGGGCAGGACTTTCCTCTCCCCGCCTTGTATTTCCCCGTCGAACCGTTTATAATGGGAGTGGAGACCTGTTCACAAACCAGAACGTAACACAAAGGAGTTTTTCTCATGAGCAACATCTGGCATGATATGGACCCCAAACGCATCACCCCGCAGGACTTTGTCGCTGTCATCGAGATCCCCCAGGGCAGCAAGAAAAAATATGAGCTGGACAAATCCACCGGCCTCATTATTCTGGACCGAATTCTCTATACCTCCACTCATTATCCCGCCAACTACGGCTTCATTCCCCGGACTTACGGCGATGACGGTGATCCTCTGGACGTGCTGGTTCTCTGCTCCGAGGTGCTGGATCCCCTGACCCTGGCCCGCTGCTACCCCAGCGGCTATATCTCCATGCTGGACGGGGGAAAGAACGACGAGAAGATCATCGCCATCCCCTTTGCCGATCCCACCTACAACAGCTACAAGGATATCTCCGAGCTGCCCGATCATATTTTTGACGAAATGGCCCACTTCTTCACCGTCTACAAGACCCTCGAAGGGAAAGAGACCGTGGCCGGAGACGTCAAGAACCGGGAAGCCGCCGAGGAGGTCATCCGCGCCGCCATTACCCATTACAAGGACTGCTTCTGCTGAATCTTTGCAAAAACGTAAGAGAATCTTTCCTTTTTCTCTATCATTCTGTGGTAGACTATTTTTATCTCAAAACAGGGCGCAAGGAGAATACAAATGTCACACTATGACTGTCTGGTCATCGGCGCCGGCTTTGCCGGGGCAGTGACCGCCGGAGAACTGGCTCGCCGGGGACACCGGAAAGTCCTGGTGCTGGAGCGCCGGAACCACGTGGGAGGCAACGCCTACGACTGTCTGGACAACGCCGGTGTGCTCATCCACCAGTATGGTCCCCATATCTTCCACACCTCTGACAAACGGGTTTACGACTATTTGTCCCGGTACACCGCCTGGCGGGATTACCAGCATCAGGTCGTGGCCAACATTCCCCATGGGACAGGCCGTCTCCAATATCCCGTCCCCTTCAATCTGATTTCTCTGGAAACCGCCTTTGGCCCGGAAAGGGCCCATGCACTGGAGGAAAAGCTCATCGCCGCCTATGGCGCCGAACGGAAGGTCACGATTCTGGAGCTGCGGGAAAATCCCGATCCTGAGATCTCCGCTCTGGCCGATTATGTGTACGAGCATGTGTTCGTCCGCTACACCATGAAGCAGTGGGGCCAGAAGCCGGAAGAGATCGATCCGGCCACCACCGCCCGGGTCCCGGTGTTCCTCTCCCGGGACTGCCGGTATTTCCAGGATCCCTATCAGGGGATGCCCGCGGAGGGCTACACCCCCATGTTCAAAAAGCTTCTGGACCACCCCGATATCACGGTGGAACTGGAGACGGATGCCGCCCGGCGTCTCTCTCTGGGGGATGAGGTCCTGTTGGACGGGGAGCCCTTCTCCGGTCCCGTCATCTATACCGGGACGCTGGACGAGCTCTTCGGCTGCCGGTTTGGCCGGCTGCCTTACCGGACGCTGGATTTCCGGTTCGAAACCTATGACACCGACTTCTTCCAGAGCCATGGAACCGTGAATTACACTGTGGATCAGGACTTTACCCGGATTACCGAGTTCAAGCGTCTCACCGGGCAGGTCCTGCCCGGCGTGACCACCATCATGAAGGAGTACTCCCGCTCCTACACCGGGTCCGACGGAGAGACCCCCTACTACGCCGTCATCAACGATGCCAACAACGCCCTTTACGGCCGGTACGCCGCCCTGGCGGAGCAGTATCCCAACGTGTACCCTCTGGGGAGACTTGCCGAATACAAATACTACAATATGGACGCCATCGTGGGCCGTGCGCTGGCCCTGGCGGACCAGCTGCTGGGAGGATGACTTCCATGGAGAAAATACTGACCTTCGCCGTCCCCTGCTACAACTCCGCAGCCTACATGGAACACTGTATCGAGACCTTGCTGACCGCGGGGCCCGACACTGAGATCATCCTGGTGGACGACGGCTCCACCAAAGACGACACGCCCGCCATCTGCGACCGCTACGCCGCGGAATACCCCGACATCGTCCGGGTCATCCATCAGGAAAACGGCGGCCACGGCGAGGGCGTCAACCAGGGGATCCGCCACGCCCGGGGACTCTACTATAAAGTGGTGGACTCCGATGACTGGCTGGACACCGACGCTCTGCAGAAGGTGATGGCCAAGCTGCGGGAGTTCGCCCGGCGGGAAGAGCCCCTGGATCTTCTCATCGCCAATTACGTCTATGAACACGCGGAGGACCAAACTCAGAAGGTCATGCGCTACCGCAATGTGTTTCCCCATGGCCAAGTGTTCGGCTGGAAGGACATCTATCGTTTCCGCCCCTCCCAGTATCTGCTGATGCACTCGGTCATCTACCGCACCCAGCTGCTGCGGGACTGCGGGCTGGAGCTGCCCAAACACACCTTCTATGTGGACAATATCTTTGTCTACCAGCCTCTTCCCTATGTCAAGACCATCTACTACATGGACGTGGATCTCTACCGCTACTTCATCGGCCGGGCCGACCAGAGCGTCAATGAAAAGGTGATGGTGGGCCGGGTGGACCAGCAGGTCCGGGTGACCCGGCTGATGATCGACGCCCACGACCTGCGGAAGATCAAGGCCCAGCAGCCCAAGCTGGGGCGGTACATGGTCAGCTATCTCTCCATGATGATGACCATCTCTTCCATCTTTCTCAACATCGATGGCTCCCCCCGGGCACTGGGCGAAAAAACCGAGCTGTGGGAGTACCTTCGGACCGTGGATCAGGGTCTCTACCACAAGCTGAAGTACCGGGACATGTCCGCGGTGGGCATGTTCCCCGGTTACCAGGGGCGGAAGCTGTCCGTCCAGCTCTACCGGATGGTCCAGCGGATTTACAAATTCAACTGAGCAAACAGCGCAGAGGGGCCGCCGGCAAAAGCCGGCGGCCCCGTTTTTATGTTCTGACCCGGAACAGCCCGTGGCGGTTGCAGCAGGCGTACACCACCGCTCCCGGCCAGCGGGAGAGGCTGGCCTCAGCCGGCTGCTCGGGGTAGAGCTTCACCAGCTCCAGGCGGTCAAAACGAATCTGGGCGATGAAGGAAATAAAATGTCCCTTTTCCATGGGGTGATCCAGAGTGACATGCGTGCGGCCATCCCACTCTTCCACATGGATCTCATGCGCCCCGTCGGGCTCCTCCGCCTCCAGGGGCGGCAGGGCCACGCCGCAGCAGTGGAAGGCTCCCTCCCCCATGGCGTGGATCACGTTTCCGCATACCGGGCAGACATAGAACCTCCCCCGCAGGGGGTTGGCCGAGCGGTTGCGGTTGGTGATCTGCTCCCCGGAGAGGAGCTCCGCCACGCTCACCCCCAGCGCCGCGCCCAAGGGCTCCAGCAGAGACAGGTCCGGCAGGCCCCGGCCTGTCTCCCACTTACTCACCGCCTTGTCTCCCACCCCGATGCGGTCGGCCAGCTGTTTCTGCGTGTATCCCTTTTTCTCCCGGAGGGTCCTGATGGTGGCTCCGGTCACATAGCTGTTCATGGATCATCTCTCCTTTCACTTCCGAGACGATCATAGCAGACCCCAGGCCGGACGGCAACCTACGCTTCGTAGAGGGGGTCCTCCTCCGATTCCGCCGCCGGCGTCTTTCTGACCAGGGTCAGCCCGGCGAAGGCGAGCCAGATCCCCGCCGCGATCCCGGCGAAGAGGGCGGTGGCCCAGGATCCCCAGCCCACAGGGATATACCGGATCCCGGTCCCGCTGACCGCGGCCGCCTGATAGGGGATGAGCCCTCTGGAAACCTCGGACCACATGCAGGGATACTGCCGTAAGCCCAGCATCATCCAGCACGCCGCCGTCAGCAGCCAGGCGGGAGGAATGTACCGCCGCAGCCCCTTTTTCAGCAGAGGAAGGACCGCCAGCGCCCCCAGGACCACCAGCCAAAGGGCGAAAAAGGTCTCCTGGCTGTAGAGGACGCCCGGCATTCGGGGAGACAGTGCCCTCCAAACCGCCGGAAGCCAGAAGAGTCCCGCCAAAACAGGGGCCAGAGCGGGCAGGCTCTTTCGGAGCCCCGGCCGGCGCCAGGACAGGGTCCGGCCCCCGCCGGGCCTCTCTTTCCCGGAGGCCGATGGCCCGCCGAAGCTCTTCCGCCATACCGCGTACTGGGTAACAGCAGTGAGGGCCAGTCCCGCCAGGACCGTCAGCGCCATCGCCTGGGCCCGGTGTTCGATGGCCCAGAACAGATACCGGCTCAGGTTCTCACTCACCCCGACGGACATGGCCGCCAGCCTCGACACGCAGCCCCTGGTGACGGACAGGTTCACCCCCAGGTTCACCACAGCCTCCCCCAGAAAGAACCAGCGGCTCTGATAGGCGTAGTATTTCTGAAGATACACGCCGTAAGCCAAACAGCCCAGATAGGCCAGATAGCACAGCGGGGCGGGCATGAACAGATCCAGCAGAAAATAGAGCACGCCGCCGCCCAAAGCAAAGGCGAAGGACAGCAGATTCTGCCAGTCCGCCTTTGTCAGCGTCCGGACGGGCCGCTTGTCATCCAGGAGGTCGTCCACCGTCACCCCCAGCGCCCGGGCCAGGGGGACCAGCACCGGCACGTCGGGGTAGCCGCCGCCGCTCTCCCAGCGGGAGACCGTCTTATCGCTGACCCCGATCTGCTCCGCCAGTTCCTGCTGGGTCAGATTCTTTTCTATTCTATATCGCCTGAGTCGTTCGCCGAAGCTCTGTTCCATGCGGCTCAGCTCCTTTCCGGGGCCAGCATACCAGGAAAATGCCTCTCGCGGGAACCCCGCAGGGCGGGAATTCCCTCTCGTTTTCCGGGAGAGGCCCTTACTGGGCTTTTTATTGTATCATAAGCTGTCCGCAATGTCCAAAGCTGCCGGATGACAGATCCAGACCGCCGGACATAATAAGGGGGCGCGGAGAAGATCTTCCGCGCCCCCTGCCTTCCTTTGGGTAGGTTACTTCATGCCGTTCTCGTAGGCCTCGATCATTTTCTTGACCATCTGGCCGCCGACGG
>JAQXNP010000056.1 GCA_029098065.1 Clostridiales bacterium
CTCGATGGTGAACCGGCCCTCCCGGCAGCGGCAGCAGCCGTACCGGGCGGCGGCCCGCTTATTGACCGCCACATGCTCCTCAATGCTGCCGGAAAAGGGGATCTCCAGAGCCGCCGCCTGGGCCATCACCCGTTTCATCAGAGCGTCACAGTCGTTCACAGCGCAGTGCCCTCCCGCTTCCGGTGACGGCGTACATGTCCCACTCCCCCACCGCCTTCTCCCGGAGGATCTGCCGCACCTGCTCCACCTGTTCCGGCTCCACCCGGAGGGCGATGCCGCACCCGGCGGACACCTGACGCAGCACCGGCATGACCACCACAGGGCATATCCCCCGCAGGGCGTGCTGGGCCGCCATGGCTCCGCTGGCCGAGGCAAACGTCACGTGGCACCAGTCCATTACAGGGTGATGACCTTGCCGCATCCGCCCATGGCCTCCACGATTTCGGCCATGTTGCTCACCGTCCCCGCCTTCAGCTGATCCATCAGGCCGTAGAAGTTGAGGCAGGTGCCGCACACCAGCACCCGGGTCCCCTTCTCCTCCAGTGTTTTCAGGTGCTCCGCCACCTGCTCGTCCCCGGTGGGCACCTTCACCCCGCCGTTCATAAAGATCACCACGTCGGGAGCCTTTTCCTCCTGCGTCAGGGTATAGAAGTACATGCGCATCAGGTTCTTTCCCAGTTCCTCATCCCCGATGCCGATGGTATCCTTGCCCACGAATACGCCCCAGGCCGCGGAGGGGGCCGGAACCGCCGTCTCCGGTTTTTCCGCGGCCTTCTCCTTCTCAGCGGACTTTTCCGGCTTGGGAACCCCTTCTCCATCCAGAATCAGGGTGTAATTCCCCTCCATTCCGCTGATGGCGGCCACATAGCCCCGGCTGTCGGACAGCCGCTTCAGATTCTCCACCGCGGCCATATTGTCCACGGTGATGATGATCGTTTCGACCCCCTGGTCCATAGCCTGGCGGGCCATAATGACCGGCTGGGGACAGGCAATTCCTCTTGCGTCAATGGTCTTCTCGTTCGCGCTCATCTGAAACTCCTCCTTATGATGATTCTCCCTGAATCTGTTCGTTCAAATCGGTCAGATAGAGCCACCGCTCCATCTTTTCCTCCAGCACGTGTTCCAACCGGGTCTGCTCCGCCTGAAGCTCCTCCAGCGCCATGTAGTCGCTGGCCTGCCGCTCCTGCCGGGCCTGATTTTCAGAAAGCTCGGCCTCCAGACCGGCGATCTCGCTTTCAATGGTGTCAAATTCCCGCTGCTCCTTGTAGCTGAACTTCAGCTTCCGGCTCCCTTTTGGTTTTTCCTTCCGGGGGGCCGGGGCGGTCTTTCGCTCACGCTCCCTCCGGCTCTCCAGCCAGTCGGAGTAACCCCCCGGCGTCTCGACCACCGTCCCCGTTCCGTCCACCAGGAAGGTCCGCCGGGCCATTTTGTCGAGAAAATACCGGTCGTGGGAGACCGCAGCCACCGCTCCGGGAAAGGTCTCCAGATAATTTTCCAGCACGGTGAGGGTGTCGATGTCCAGGTCGTTGGTGGGCTCGTCCAGCAGCAGCACGTTGGGAGCCGCCGCCAGCACGGACAGCAGGAACAGCCGCCGCTTCTCCCCGCCGGACAGCTTCCCGATGGGAGAATACTGCTGGTCTCCGGTGAACAGGAACTGCTCCAGCAGCTGCCCCGCCGTCATGGTGCCGGAGGCCGTCTCGATATAGTTTCCCACGTCCTTCACATAGTCGATAACCCGCTGACTGTCATCCATGGGCGGATTCTCCTGGGAAAAGTAGCCGATCCTTACGGTCTCCCCCAGTTCCACCGTCCCGCTGTTGGGGGCCAGCCGCCCGGCGATCAGGTTGAGAAGGGTGGATTTCCCGCTGCCGTTGGAGCCGATGATCCCCACCCGGTCATTCCGCAGAAACATACAGGAGAAGTCCCGGATCACGGTCCGTCCCGCAAAGGACTTGGACACGTTTCTCAATTCAATGGTCTTTTTCCCCAGCCGACTGGACCTGGCGGTGAGTTCCACCTGGCCCCGCTCCTCCGGCGCCTCCTGATTTTTCAGCTCCTCATACCGCTCCAGTCTCTCCCGGCTCTTGGTGCCCCGGGCTTTGGCCCCCTGCATCACCCACTGGTACTCCCGCCGGAGGATGGACTGGCGCTTGCGCTCGCTGGCCTGGGCCATCTCGGCCAGTTCTGATTTTCTTTTCAGATAATCGGCGTAATTTCCGGTATAGAAGGTGAGTTTGGCTTTCTCCACCTCCACCATCCGGTCCACCACCCGCTCCAGAAAGTACCGGTCGTGGGTCACCATCACCAGCGCGCCCTTCCAGCGCTTCAGAAAATCTTCCAGCCAGCCCACCATTTCAGCGTCCAGATGGTTGGTGGGCTCGTCCAGCAGCAGCACATCGGCGGGACGGACCAGCACGCTGGCCAGGGCGGCCCGCCGGCGCTCTCCCCCGGACAGCGTCCCCATCTTCTGTTGGAAATCGGTGATCCCCAGCCGGGTGAGGATGGTCTTGGCCTCGTATTCCGCCACCTCCCGGGCTGAGGAATCCAGCCCGGCGAAGATCTGCTCCAGAATCGTGTTCTCCGGGTCATAGGCCGGATTCTGGGGCAGGTATTCCAGCCTTACGTTGGGATCGGGCCGGACAACGCCGCCCTCCGGCTCCTCCGCTCCGGACAGGATCTTCAGCAGAGTGGACTTCCCCGCCCCGTTGGCTCCTATGACCCCCAGCTTTTCCCCCCGGTCCAGATAAAGGCTCACATCGTCCAACAGGACCCGCGCCCCCAGGCTTCGGGTGATATGTTCCGCCGACAGTAGCATGGTATCCCTCTCCGCTCCCTGTTTTCACCCCGCCGCTCCCGGGGTGGATGAATTGAACTTTATTATACACGAAACCGGGGCGGGTGAAAAGTATGCTTCCCCGCTTTTTTCCCGCCGGCCGGTCATACGGCTTGGTTTTCCCTCGATCTATATGATTATGTAAACTATATGGCGGGATTGATGCAAGATTTCCCTTGACAATGAACACGCTGGTGCGGTATATTAGACAGGTGTTCTGAAACGTAAAAACTGATTGCCGCCTGTGTATGTCAGTCCCGCTTAGACAGACAGCACGGCCGGCTTTTCTTTTTTGCCGGGGGATCACGAATTTTTGAAGGAGGTACCTACAATGTATCATGGTACTGTGAAATGGTTCAACGAGGAGAAGGGCTACGGCTTTATCTCCAATGATGACGGCAGCGGCGACGTGTTTGTGCACTTCTCCGCCATTCAGGGCACCGGCTTCCGCACCCTGGCTGAGGGCCAGAAGGTGACCTATGACACCGAGCCCGATCCCAAGGATACCGGTAAGATGCGTGCCATCAACGTGGTGGCCGAGTAACTCGTCCGAACCGAAATGCCCGGAGCTTATGCTCCGGGCATTTTTCTGTCTTCTCCGGCGGGGCGGCGTTCGGATGATGTCTCTCCGGTGTCTCTGTCCCGTGAACCGCGCGTGGAAACGGTCAGCCGGCAATTCCGCTCCGCCGGTTTTCAATCGCGTCCAGCAGCGCGGCCGCCACCTGATCCTTGCCCATCAGAGGCAGTTCGGAAACGCCGTCCCGGGTGATGATCGTCACCACGTTGGTCTCCACGCCGAAGCCGGCTCCCGGCACCTTCAGGTTGTTTGCCACGATCATATCCAGACGCTTGCGCTCCAGCTTGGCGGCGGAGTTCTCCAGCATATCCCGGGTCTCCATGGAAAAGCCGCAGACGAACAGCCCCGGATGCCGGTTTTTCGCCACCCAGCCCAGAATGTCGTCCGTGCGCTCCAGCGGAATGCTCATGTCCGCGTCGGTCTTCTTCAGCTTATCCCCGGCCACGGAGGCGGGACGGTAATCCGCCACGGCGGCGGCTTTGATCAGGATGTCCGTTTCCGGCAGGGCCGCCTGCACCGCCTGAAGCACATCCTTGGCGGTGGTGACGGACCGGGTTTCCGCAAAGGGGACCGGCGGAAGGGACACCGGACCGGAGATCAGCGTGACCTCCGCCCCCCGCAGCATGGCCTCCCGGGCAATGGCATAACCCATCCGCCCCGAACTGTGATTGGTCAGATAGCGCACCGGATCCAGGGCCTCCTGGGTCGGCCCCGCCGTCACGGTCACACGGACGCCCGCCAAGGTCTTTTCCCGGGCCAGTTCCCGGGCGATGTGGTCCAGCAGCACTTCCGGCTCCGGCAGCTTTCCGCTGCCCACATCCTTGCAGGCCAGCATCCCGCTGGCTGGGGCGATGATGCCGAAACCGTACTTTTCCAGCGTCTTCAGATTGTCCTGCGTGATGGGGTTTTCCAGCATAGCTGTATTCATGGCCGGGGCCACCAGCTTTTTGCAGCGGGCGGCCAGCGCCACGGTGGTCAGCATGTCGTCCGCGATGCCGTGGGCCAGCTTGGCGATGACATTGGCCGTGGCCGGGGCGATCAGCATCAGGTCGGCGGCCTTGGCCAGCGAGATGTGGGTAACCTCGTACTTAAAGTCCCGGGCGAAGGTATCCACCACGCATTGGTTGTTGGTGAGGGTCTCAAAGGTCAACGGTGTAATGAATTCTGTGGCGTTCCGGGTCATAATGACGTGGACGTCCGCTCCCGCTTTCCGCAGGGCGCTGGCTACATTGCCATCTTATAGGCGGCGATGCCGCCTGTGACCCCCAGGACGACACATTTCCCCTGTAACTGTTCCATCTTGGCTGCTCCGTTCTCCCGTTTTGCCGGGACAGTTGTTGTCAAATTATGTCCCCAGTATACCAACTGTTCCGCCGGATTGTAACCTTGAACGGGCAATTCCATCCCCCACACCGGGAATTTTAGAATATTTGCGCAGAGATACGGTTGAATTGACGCAAACGCGACGGTATAATCAAGGTGCCGCGCCGTCCCCGCCGGACGGGGACGAGCCTTTGGATAAGGAGACCGGTATGATTCTGACTGTTGATATTGGAAATACCACCATTTGCGCCGGGGGGCTGGAAAAAGACGGCCGGGGAGAGTATGCGGTGCGCTTCACCGTCCGGATGGATACCGTACCGGGCCGGAGCTGGGAGTCTTACCTGGCTGAGCTGCGGGAACTGCTGGCGGATGCCGGCATCCGGGCGGGAGCCTTTCGCGGGTCCGTGCTCTCCAGCGTGGTGCCTGTACTGGAGGAACCGCTGCGGGAATGCGTCCGCATCCTGACCGGGACGGAACCGGTGATCGTCACCGTCCGGAGCGACACCGGACTGACGGTGGACCTGCCGGAGCCGAACAGGATCGGCCGGGACCGGCTGGTGGATGCCGCCTGGGCCGCCGCCCGTTTCCCGCTTCCCGCTGTCACCGTGGACATGGGAACCGCGACGACCTTCAACGTGGTGGACACAGGCCGGGTGCTTCGGGGCGGAGTCATCGCCCCCGGCGTGGCGACAGGGCTCCGGGCCCTGACCGACCGGGCGGCCCAGCTGTCCGCCGTGGAGCTGGAAACGCCCCGGCGGGTGATCGGCCGCACCACCGAGGAATGTATCCGTTCCGGCGCGGTGGCCGGAGCCGCCGCCATGGTGGACGGCATCACCGCCCGCATCGAGGCGGAGCTGGGAAAGCCGGTGACCCTGGTGATGACCGGAGGACTGGCCCGCTACGTGGAGCCGCTGTGCGCCCATCCCCACATCTACGACCCCGACGCGCTGCTCAAAGGCCTGGCACTGCTCTATGAGCGGAATTCCGGCGGAATTTGTAAATAAACATGTAAATGATTGGTTGCATTTTTTGAAAATATTTGTTAAACAGCGAAACGGAGATAGTATTTGCTCAAAACTATACTCTGACTGATTCGCACGTTATTTCATACAACTGAATAGGTGCCGGCGGAGAGTTCCTGATCCGGGCTGCCGCCGGCGGAGACATGTTTTGAAAAGGGCTTATATTTGAAAAAAATGAGACTCTGAGGAGAAACATCAGGTAAAACTATGCATCTTCAGGGGGTATTCTGCGCCCAGAAGGTGTTTTATTTTTGCGCAGGAGTAAAAGAAGGTGACAAAAAATGACATTGGAAATGCTGAAAAGCAAGATCCATCGGGCCACTGTGACCCAGGCCGAACTGAACTACGTGGGCAGCATCACCGTGGACCAGGACCTGCTGGACGCGGCGGGCATCCCGGAGTATGAGAAGGTCCAGATCGTGGACATCGACAACGGGAGCCGGTTCGAAACCTATACCATCAGCGGAGAGCGCGGCAGCGGCACGATCTGCCTCAACGGCGCGGCGGCCAGATGCGTCAGCGTGGGCGACAGGGTCATCCTCATGGCCTACGCCGGATACGACGCCCGGGAGGCGGCGGAGCAGAAGCTAAAGAAGGCAATCGCGGACAGCCAGCAGTTGGATGTCACCAGGGCGAACACCTACACGGTCAGGAGCTGGATCAAGCTATGGTATGAGGTCTACGCCGAACCTCGGCTCCGGGAAAAGACAAAGGACTACTACCTGAATTACATCGACAACCACATCATCCCCCAACTGGGAGATATCAGGCTGGACAAGCTGACCACCATCCAACTCCAAAAGTTCTACAATGACCTCCAGAAAAACGGCAGGGTACAGCGTTATAAACACATTGAACTGAAGGAGAAAGGCCTGAGTGTGCGGGTAGTCCATGGCATCCACACCCTGCTGAACAACTGCCTCGAACAAGCGGTCAAGGAACGGTTGCTCCTGGTGAATCCCGCCAAAGGCTGCAAGCTTCCGAAGATGGAGAAAAAGGAAATGAAGGTACTGCCGCAGGAGAAAATTGGGCCGTATCTGATGGAAGCAGAAAAGCGCGGCTTGCTGGCGGCATACTATCTGGAATTGACCACCGGCCTGCGGCGTGGCGAACTCCTCGCCCTTCTCTGGACTGACCTGGACGTCGAGGCCAAGGCCATCTCCGTGACAAAACAGGTAAACCGCATCAAAGGCGAGTTGGTAGTGAGCCAACCCAAGACACAAAATTCGGTTCGGACGCTGGCAATTCCGCAGCAGGCGGTAGACCTGCTGGTTGAGGAACACAAGAAGCATCCGGGAAATCCCTATATGTTTCCCTCGCCTAAGACTGGCACTATGTTCGACCCGGACTCGTTCCGCCATACCCACGACAAAATCCTGAAAGCCATCGGAGCCGAGCATATCCGATTCCATGACCTCAGAC
>JAQXNP010000057.1 GCA_029098065.1 Clostridiales bacterium
CGGGATATTCCGCAGGGGGAACTCCGCCGCCATGTCAGACTGATTCTCCAGGAACCCTTTCTCTACTCCCGGACGGTGGGGGAAAACATCAGGGCCGCCCGGAGCAGCGCCTCTCTTTCCGAGGTCCGCTCCGCGGCCCGAACCGCCTGCATCGACGAAGATATCGCCGGGATGCCCCAGGGCTCTGACACCGTGATCGGGGACCGGGGCGTCACTCTTTCCGGGGGCCAAAAGCAGAGGGTAGCTATCGCACAGGCCCTGCTGGCAGGATCTCCGGTGCTCCTGATGGATGACGCTCTCTCCGCGGTGGACACCCAGACCGACGAAGCCATCCGCGCCTCTCTGCTCCGGCAGACAGAGGGCCGGACGCTGATTCTCATCTCCCACCGGGTCACCACGCTGATGAAGGCCGATCATATTCTGGTCCTGGATCACGGCCGAGTGGCCGAAGAGGGCACCCATGAAACCCTCATTTCCCACGACGGTCCTTATCGCCGGGTCTACGAGATTCAGATGAACCAAAAGGATCGAACGCTTTTATCCGGGGAAGGGAGTGAGGCGTGATGGCTTTTGCGGAGAAAGAATTCCAAACCTCCTTTGACCTCAAGATCTGGAAGGGGCTTTTTCCGTTTCTCCGGCCTTATCGGGGAGAGTTTCTCCGTATTCTGATCTACAATCTGGTATGCGCTCTGATCGATGTGCTGTTCCCGCTCTTCCAGCGCTATGCCATCGACCACTTTATCGGAGAGAGCACCACCCGGGGGCTGGCCTCTTTTGGATGGCTCTACGCCGCTCTGGTGGTGATCCAGGCCCTCTCAGTGGTGGGCTGGACCCGGGCCAGTATGCGCCTGGAGATGAACTTTGGAAAGGATCTGCGCCGTGCCCAATTTGTCCACCTTCAGGAACTCTCACTGTCTTTCTATAACGTCACGCCGGTGGGCTATCTGCTGGCCCGCACCATGAACGACACAGGCAAGGTGGCCACCCTCATCGGCTGGAATCTGGCCGACATCCTGTGGGCGATCCTCTATATGGCAGGCTCCTACGCGGCCATGCTGGCCCTCAACTGGAAACTGGCCCTTCTGGTGATCCTGGTGGTTCCCGTGATTGTCCTTCTCACCGGGTATTTTCAAAAGCGGATCCTGCTGTGGAACCGCAGGGTGCGGAAACTGAATTCCCGTATCACCAGCGCCTTCAATGAGGGCATTACCGGCGCCAAGGCCTCCAAGACGCTGGTCATCGAGGAGGAAAATCAAAAAGCGTTCCGGAACCTGACCGGGGAGATGTGGCAGTCCGGCGTTAAAGCCGCCCGTCTGTCGGCGATCTATATCCCTCTGATCCTCTTCCTGAGTACCACGACCACCGCCATTGTGCTGGTCCAGGGCGGACTTCTGGAACGGGAAGGCATCCTGATGCTGGGCACGCTGTCCGCGTTTTTCTCCTATGCCACCGGCCTCTTTGAGCCCATCCAGCAGACCGCCCGCAACCTGTCGGAGTTCGTCTCCATCCAGGCCAGTCTGGAACGGATCCTGGATCTGCTGGATGAAAAGCCCCAGATCACCGACACGCCCGCCGTCCGGGAAGCCTGCGGTGACGCGTTCCACCCGAAAAAGGAACTCTGGCCGCCCATCCGGGGCGATATCACCTTCCGGGACGTATCCTTCCGGTATCCGGATGGAAACGAGGATGTACTCTCCCATTTTAATCTTCATATTCCCGCCGGAACCACAGTGGCCATTGTGGGTGAGACCGGAGCGGGGAAGAGCACGCTGGTCAATCTGGCCTGCCGGTTTTTTGAACCTACCGCGGGACAGGTGCTCATCGATGGAGTAGACTACCGGGAACGCAGCCAGCTATGGCTCCATTCTTCCATTGGATATGTGCTTCAGACGCCCCATCTTTTCTCCGGGACAGTGATGGAAAATATCCGCTATGGCCGGCTGGACGCCTCTGATGAGGAAGTTTTCGCCGCCGCCCGGGCGGTATCCGCCGACCAGGTAGTGGCCCGGCTGGAACAGGGCTACGACACCCAGGTGGGCGAGGGAGGGGGCCGGCTTTCCACGGGGGAGAAACAGCTGATCTCCTTCGCCCGGGCGGTGCTGGCCGACCCCAGAATTTTTGTGCTGGACGAGGCGACCAGTTCCATTGACACGGAAACCGAACAGCTCATGCAGCGGGCCATCTCTGTGCTGCTGAAGGGACGGACATCCTTTCTCATTGCCCACCGGCTATCCACGATCCGGCAGGCGGATCTCATCCTGGTGGTCCGGGACGGAAAGATCGTGGAGCGGGGGACCCATCGGGAACTGCTCAGGCAGCGGGGCTATTACCATGACCTCTATGCCCGCCAGTTCGCTGAAGAGGCGGAAAACCGGCTGTGAATACGGCGAAACGGCGCCGCTGTGTGAGCGGCGCCGTTTCATATCTGCAAGTAAGCCTGTAAGCCGGGTTCTGTCCTTCAAGACAGCCATCTATCTCGACGTGCCGTCGCCGGCACGCTCCAGCCACCTCCCGGGGACGGCCGGGCCGGCCATATGTCCCACCCACGGTGTTGCTCCGGATAGAGTTTACAGCGATGGACTGTTCCCAGCCATCGGGCGGGCTCTTACCTCCGCCTTTCCATCCTTACCGGCGCGTATCCGCATTTGCTGACCGTTCACCGGCGGTATCTCTCTGTTGCACTTTTCCTGGGGTCGCCCCCGGCGGGTGTTACCCGTTATCCTTGCCCTATGGAGCCCGGACTTTCCTCAGAGCGGACCTTTCGGCCTCGTTCCGCGGCTGTCCAGCTTGCTTGCTGTTTCATTTTATCCTATCATCCGGCCAATGTCAAACCTGTTTTTATTGAAATTTGTGACAAGGTGCGATATAATATTTGGGCTGATTTTTCGTAGCAAGGAGGGACTCTGTCATGCGTCTCACCATACAGGAATATTTGAATTCACTCAGGGGAAAACGGGTGGCTGTGCTGGGAATCGGTGTATCCAACACTCCTCTGATCCACATGCTGCTTCGGGCGGGGGCGAAGGTCACCGCC
>JAQXNP010000058.1 GCA_029098065.1 Clostridiales bacterium
TATCCCCGGGACGCATGGGGCCCACTCCGGCGGGAGTACCAGTGGTAACCACATCGCCGGGCTCCAGCGACATGGAAGCGGTGATAAAAGCCAACAGCTTGGGCACCGGGTGCATAAGCCGGGCTGTGCTCCCATCCTGAACAGTCTTCCCGTTGAGCCGGGTGGTCAAATGGAGGTCGGCCGGATCCACTTCATCGGTGACCAGAGGTCCGATCGGAGCAAAGCCGTCCATGCTCTTGCCGCGGGTCCACTGTCCGTCACCGTATTGGATATCCCTGGCAGTCACGTCGTTCAGACAGGTATAGCCCAGGACATAATCCGCAAAGTTCTCTTCCTTTACATCCTTTGCCCTCTTTTTGATGACGAAAGCCAGTTCTCCCTCATAGTCCAGCCGCTCCACAAAATCAGGGGCGTGAACTTCCCCCTCCGGGTTATTGAGCGTGTTCGGAGCCTTGATAAAGAGCAAGGGCTTGGCGGGAGGTTCGCTCCCCATCTCCTTGGCGTGGTCAAAATAGTTTTTGCCGATACAGACAATCTTGCTGGGCTCGCAGGGAGCCAGCAGCTTGCAATCCTGCAGCGGAAGACTCCTGCCATCATATTGAAGTCCGTCATAAGGAGGAGCGGAGAGTGTGCGGACAGACTCCCCCTCCAGAACGCCCCAGACCGGGCTGCCATCAAATAAGATGCGAACGTATTTCATCGTATTCCCTCCACATGAGCGGTAATGAGTCCGAGTAGTTCGTCCCGGCCAGTCCCCTTCTCAGCTGAAAAGGGGATTACCTTTATCGCTTCCGGCAGTGCAAGAGTCTCCCGGATCAGGGCCAGATTCGGTTCAATCTCACTCTTTTTCAGCTTGTCCAGTTTATTGGCCACCACCGTCCAGGGGCGGCCGGCGGCTTTGAAATAGTCCGCCATTGTTATATCGTTGGCGGTGGGCTTATGCCGGGCGTCTACAATGAGGACGCCCAGCGTCATAAGGTCAGGGGCGTCGAACCAGCTTTGAATCAGCCTGGCCCAGCGGTCCTTTTCCGCCTGGGAAACCTTGGCGTAGCCATAGCCCGGGAGATCCACCAGATAGAGCCGTTCATCCACCCGGAAGTAGTTGATGTGAACGGTTTTGCCAGGCGCCGCCCCCACTCTGGCGAAGTTTTTCCGGTTCAGAAGGCGGTTGATGACTGAGGACTTCCCCACATTGGACCGGCCCGCGAAAGCCACCTGAGGCAGCGGATCCCGGGGGAAATCCTTGGGTCCGGCAGCAGAGCGGACAAATTCCACTTTTTGCGTATTCAGGGCCATATCAATTCCTCACTGTGTCAGTGTTCGTCCCAGTTCTCCGGCCGCTGCCGGAGAAATAGGCATCAGGGCAAGTTCCTCCTTCGGCTGTTCCCCGCGAAGCAGCGCCTGTTCCAGCACCTGATCGATGCGGGAAACGGGGACGATGCGGATTGCCTTTCGCACCAGGGGATCGATCTCCTCCAGATCGGGAAGATTCTCCTCCGGGATCAAGACCGTGCGGACGCCCTCCCGCAGAGCGCCCATGGTCTTTTCCCGCAGGCCCCCGATGGCCAGCACCCGTCCTTGTAAGGTGATCTCACCTGTCATGGCGATATCTCCTCTCACTGGGACCCCTGTGAGAGCGGAGACCATGGCGGTGGTGATGCTCACGCCTGCCGAGGGGCCGTCTTTCGGTACTGCTCCCTCCGGAAAATGGAGATGGATATCCTTTGTTTTGTAGAAATCAGACTCAACTCCCAAACCGGCGGCGTGCGCGCGAATATAGCTGAGGGCCGCCTGGCAGGATTCCTTCATCACGTCGCCCAGATTTCCGGTGAGTTCCAGTTTTCCCGTTCCGGGGACCACATTTGCCTCTACTTCCAGCAATTCCCCGCCCACCTGTGTCCAGGCCAGGCCGTTTACCACGCCCAGGCGGGGGCTGTGATCCTTTAATTCCGGGTGATATTTTCTCGGCCCCAGAAGAGACGCCAGATCTTCCTCCGTAACGGAAACAAACTTTACATGTTCAGAAACAATCCGCATGGCGGCCTTCCGGCACAGAGATGCCAGCTGGCGTTCCAGCACCCGGACGCCGGATTCCTTGGTGTATCCGGCAATGAGCGCGCGCAGGGCTGGGTCGGTCAGTTTGAGCTGGCTTTTCTTCAGGCCGTGCCGCTTCAGCTGCTTCGGCAGCAGATGCCTCTTCGCGATCTCCAGCTTTTCCTCGTCGGTATAGCTGGGCAGCTCGATGACCTCCATCCGGTCCAGCAGCGGCCGGGGAATGGTGTCGGTGGTATTGGCGGTGGTGATGAACATCACCTCGGAGAGATCAAAGGGGATCTCCAGAAAATTATCCCGGAAGGAGGCGTTCTGTTCCGGATCCAGCACTTCCAACAGAGCGGAGGCGGGATCTCCCCGCTGGTCCCCGGTCAGTTTGTCGATCTCGTCCAGCACCAGGAGCGGGTTGCAGCTTCCCGCCTGATTGACGGCAGTGATGATCCGTCCGGGCATGGACCCCACGTAGGTTTTCCGATGGCCCCGGATCTCCGCCTCGTCGTGGACGCCGCCCAGGGAGACCCGGGCCAGCTTTCTGCGGGTCGCTTTGGCCACAGAGAGCGCGATTGAGGTTTTGCCCACACCGGGGGGACCCACCAGACACAGGATCTGACTCTTGAGATCGGGGGCCAGCTGCTTGACTGCCAGGAACTCCAGGATCCGCTCCTTCACCTTTTCCAGCCCGTAGTGGTCGGCGTCCAGGATCTTCCGGGCCGCAGCCACATCCACCCGGTCCTTCGTCCGCTTTCCCCAGGGCAGATCCAGACAGGTATCCAGATAGCCGCGGGACACAGCGGCCTCCGCCGAGCCATAGGGCTGCTTTTCCAACCGGGAGACTTCTTTCCGGAGCTTCTCTTTGCTTTCTTCCGGCATGGCGGAGCGGTCAATGCGCTGCCGGTACTCTGCGCACTCATCGGCTTCCCCACCCTCTCCCAGGGTGTCCTGGATGACCTTGAGCTGCTGCCGGAGCATGAAATCTTTCTGGGTGTCAGAGATCTGCTGACGGGTCTTTGACTCCAGATCCTGCTCCAGTTCCAGAACCTCGGTCTCCCGCTGAAGGAGCTTCCGAACAATCCGCAGACGCTTGACCGGCTGAATCTCCTCCAGCACCGTCTGTTTGTCCTCCATCCGCATGGGGATGTTTTGCGCAATATAATCTGCAATATAACCGGGATCCTGGCTGGACAAAACGTTCACCAGCAGATCCGATGTCATTCTGGGAGAGCGCTCGATGTAGTGATCAAACAGCTCGTAGGTATTGCGGATCAGAGCCTCTGTCCGGGCGGTCTGCCTGGCCGGCGGTTCAGCCGCCAATTCCACCACCTCCGCGATCAGGTAAGGCTCCGTCTGTTTCAGAGAGAGGAGCTTGCCCCGGCTTTCTCCCTCTACCATGACCCGTACGTTGTCCCCGGGCATGCGCAGGATCTGTCGGATATTGCAGACAGTGCCGACCGTAAACAGATCCTTTTCCTCCGGCTCCTCCACTGAGAGATCTCTCTGGGCCACCAGAAAGATCGGGCTGTTGGAAGCCATCGCCTCATCCAACGCCCGGATCGAAGTCCCACGGCTCACATCGAAGTGGAGGAGCACGCTGGGAAAGACGGACAGGCCGCGCAGGGCCAGAGCAGGCATTGTAACAGGAACCTTCTCCTCCGCCACGAAAAACACTTCCTTTCCAAAAATATAAACGTGGAGCGGGGTTTCCCCCGCCCCGTGTTTTGTAATGAACTTTAAGACGCGGTGTCCCGCATGGAACCGCTCCCCCGGGCAGAATGGAGGGACGCCCCGCCCAAGCGCGGGCGCTCGGTCTGATTCCGGTCACGGATCACCTGAGGGGCCTGGCCCCCGGTAACACTCTCCGGGGTAATGATGACTTTTGAAATAGCGGGATCAGAGGGCACATCGTACATAACCGGAGTCATGACCTCTTCCAGCACAGCCCGAAGTCCCCGGGCTCCCATCCCCCGGTCCAGGGCCTTTTCAGCCGCCGCTTCCAGCGCCTCAGGCTGGAACTCCAGTTTTACGTCATCGTAATCCAGCAGCTTTTCATACTGGCGGACCAGCGCGTTTTTCGGCTCGGTCAGGATGCGGACCAGCTGTCCCCGGTTCAGCGACTCCAGGCTGGTTACAACAGGCAGACGGCCAACCAATTCGGGGATGATGCCAAACTTAATCAGATCATGGGGCTGAACCTGGGAGAAGAGTTCGCCCACATTCTGCTCCTCCTTGCGCTTGATATCCGCACCGAAGCCGATGGTCTTCTTATCCAGGCGCTGCTCAATGATCTTGTCCAGCCCGTCGAAGGCGCCGCCGCAGATGAAGAGAATATTCTTCGTGTTAACCTGGATGAACTCCTGATGGGGATGCTTCCGCCCGCCCTGGGGAGGCACGTTGGCCACGGTGCCCTCCAGAATCTTCAGAAGCGCCTGCTGAACACCCTCGCCGGACACGTCCCGGGTAATCGAGGTGTTTTCGCTCTTCCGGGCAATCTTGTCCATCTCATCGATATAGATAATGCCCCGCTCTGCACGTTCCACATCGTAGTCGGCAGCCTGAACCAGCCGGAGCAGGATGTTCTCCACGTCATCGCCCACATAGCCCGCCTCGGTGAGGGTGGTGGCGTCGGCAATGGCAAAAGGCACCTTCAGGATCCGGGCCAGGGTCTGGGCAAACAGGGTCTTACCGCAGCCAGTGGGGCCGATGAGCAGGATATTGCTCTTTTGAAGCTCGACATCATCCCCCCCACCGAAATAGATGCGCTTATAGTGGTTATAGACAGCCACCGACAGGGCCATCTTGGCACTCTCCTGGCCAATGATATACTCGTCCAGCACCTGGTGGATCTCCTTGGGAGTGGGAATCACATCGGGGATATCCGGGCTGAACGTCTCCTCCTGATCCTCCGCGTCGTCCAAGATCGACATGCACAGGTGAACACATTCATTGCAGATATAGGCTCCCGGCCCGGCAATGATGCGTGCCACCTGGTCCTGATGCTTGCCGCAGAAGGAACAGCGGATCGATTTGTGCTCGTCATTTTTCGGCATAATGTTGCTACCTCGTCAAAGAATACGCAGGGGAGCGGGGCGCGAACGGCCCTGCTCCCCTGACCATGAATCAGCGCTGATAAATAACCTTGTCCACCAGGCCAAACTCTTTGGCCTCCTCGGCGGACATAAAGTTGTCCCGCTCTGTGGCGGCCTTCACCTCTTCCAGGGTGCGGCCGCTGTTGGCGGCCATGATCTCATTGAGTCTCTGCTTGGTCCGCAGGATATACTCCGTGTGAATCTGGATATCGGTGGCCTGGCCCTGGAACCCGCCGGAAGGCTGGTGGATCATAATGCAGGCATTGGGCAGGACCAGCCGCTTTCCCTTGGTCCCGGAGGACAGCAGGAAAGCGCCCATGGAAGCCGCCATACCGACGCAGATGGTGGATACATCGCATTTGATATACTGCATGGTGTCATAAATGGCCATGCCGTCCGTGACCGATCCACCGGGGCTGTTGATGTAAAACTGAATATCTTTGTCGGGATCCTGGGCTTCCAGATACAGGAGCTGGGCCACAACCAGACTGGCCGTGGTGGCGTTTACCTCTTCTCCCAGAAACACGATGCGGTCGTTGAGCAGCCGGGAAAAAATATCATAAGACCGCTCACCCCGGCTGGTCTGCTCCACTACATAGGGTACCAAACTCATAACTTTACAGTCTCCTTTAACCAAGATCGACACAAAAGAGAAATACGCAGACACACCACACAGTATCCCCAAGCCATCCCATTTTATTCCGGGGAGTTATTCCTCGGGCTTCTCTTCCGCTTTTTTCGCGGTCTTTTTAGCAGTGGTCTTCTTGGCGGGCTTCTCCTCGCCCTCCTCCGCTTTCTTGTCCGTCTTCTTGGCAGCGGTCTTCTTGGCGGGCTTCTCCTCCTCGCCTTCTTCCGCTTTCTCGGCCTTCTTGGCCGGGGCCTTGCCCACCTTGGCAGAGTCAAAGATGATGTTGGCAGCCTTGCGGTTGGACAGATCCCGCTTCAGCTCCTCCTCAGGCACAGCCTGACGGACCCGCTCAGCCTTCATGCCAAACTGATCGGCCAGCTTCTGGCACTCCTCGTTAATCTCTTCCTCCGTGATCTGGATCCCCTCGGCCTCCGCGATGGCGCCCAGGGCCAGGTCGGTCTTGACCTGACGCAGTGCGCCCTCCCGGGCCTCTTCCCGAAGCATATCCACAGTGATTCCGGTCATGGAAAGGTACTGCTCAAAGGGGATGCCCTGGGCGGTAATCTGCTGGCTGTACTGCTCCAGCATCCGCTGGATGCGATATTCCACCATGGCATCAGGGATCTCCACCGTCATGTTCTCAGTCACCTGATCCAGCAGGGCTTCCTCAAAATCATGACGGGCCTTGGTCTCCCGTCGCTCGGTCAGCTTCTTGCCCAGGTCAGCCCGGAAATCAGCCAAGGTCTCAAACTCAGAGACGTCCTTGGCGAACTCGTCATCCAGGACGGGATCCTTCCGCTCCTTGACGGCGTGGACCTTCACTTTAAAGGTGGCCTCCTTGCCGGCCAGATCCTCGGCGTGGTAATCCTCCGGGAAGGTGACTACAACGTCCTTCTCGTCGCCGGCCTTGGTGCCCACCAGCTGATCCTCAAATCCGGGAATGAACGTGCCGGAGCCCAGCTTCAGGTCAAAGTCGGTATCCTTGCCGCCATCAAAGGCCTTATCGCCGATAAAGCCCTCGTAGTCGATGGTGACAGTGTCGCCGTCCTTGGCCTCACGGTCCACATCCACCATCTGGCCGGCCCGCTGGACATAGGGCTTCATCTCTTCATCAATATCCTCTTCGGTGACCTTGACCTCCTCCTTGGGAGCGGTCAGGCCCTTGTACTCGCCCAGCTTGACCTCGGGCCGGACAGCCACAGTGGCCTTGAAGGTAAAGCCGTCCTTGCCAATCTCCAGCACTTCCACCTCGGGATAAGCCACGGTGTCCAGCTTCTCCTGCTCAGCAGCCATGGCAAAGAGGTTGGGATAGAGGTCATTGATGGCATCCTCGTAGAAGATGTTGGAACCGTACATAGCCTCGATAATCTTCCGGGGAGCGTGGCCCTTGCGGAAGCCGGGAATGGAGATCTTACCGCGCTGCTTCTGATAGGCCTTCTGAACGGCGCCCTCCAGCTCCTCAGCGCTGGCCTCGATGGTCAGGGCGACCATGCTCTTCTCCAGTTTCTCTACGCTCTTGACATTCATGTTTGTACTTCCTCCTGTCGGCGCACGTCCCATCGTTATGACCGGCAGCGCCCTTTCACGAAATCTTTTTCATTGTATCAGACTTGAGAGCATATTTCCAGAGTTTTTTCCAGAATTCATAGAACTTTTTCAATTATGGGCGCGTCCAGGATTTTTCGCGGGGTAAAATTCAGATAATCTCCCGCCACCAGATGATAGTCCACACGCCCCCGGCGCCCCTCCAGCGCCAGACGGTGGCTGCCTCCGTGGAGATGACCGTAATAGCATGCCTTGACCTGATAATACTCCAGAAGATCCACGATCTCCTGACAAATATATCCCTGATAAAGGGGCGGATAATGGAGAAAGCAGAGCTTTTCCGCCTCTCCTGCCGCTTTCAGCGAGGTCTCCAGCCGCAGAACCTCCCGATGAAAGACCTTCTCATTGTGGCCGTCGGCCTCTTCCTCAAAAAACCAGCCCCGGGTGCCGCACAGGGCTGCGCCGCCGTAAAACTGGCAGTTGTTATGAAGCAGCCCAAAATGATTCAGTCCATGGTCCGCCCAAAACCGGTACATCTTATTCGCGGTGGTCCACCAGTAATCGTGGTTTCCCTTGACCAGATATTTTTTCCCGGGAAACAGGGCGTCCAGAAACAGAAAATCCGGCAGGGCCTCCTCCATGCTCATTCCCCAGGAGAGGTCGCCGCAGAAAACCACTGCGTCCTCCTCCGTCAGGCCGGAAAAGCCGGCCCGCAGTTTCTCCACATAGTCGGTCCACGCCCCGCCAAAGGAATCCATCGCCTTGCTGCCTCCCAGAGAGAGGTGAGTGTCCCCGATGGTATAGAGTGCCATTACCGCAGCATCTCCCGGACCCGGTCAGCCATGCGCTCCTTTTCCACCGTCTCCCGGAACCGGACCGGCTTTCCGGCCAGACCGGCCAGGGGGGCGGGCGCATCCAGACCGGTGAGACGGCTGAGCTGGTCGATGCTCCCCAGATCCTGCGCCGGGTGCTCCACTCCCAGGGCGGAGAGAACGGCGGGGCCGAATTTGAAGGGGCTGGCTGTGGAAGCCACCAGGGTAATGGTATTGTCCCCGGTCTCAGCCCGGTACTGATCCAGCACATCCATGGCCACAGCGGTGTGGGGATCGATGAGATATCCCTTCTCTCTCCAGGTCCGGGCGATGGCGTCTCTTGCCCCCTCATCGCCGCAGAAGCCGGCAGCAAACTCCCGGCTCAGCTTTTTCTTGACCTTGTCAGAGACCTTGTAACGGCCGGTTTCCGCCAGCTGATCCATATATCCCTTCACCTGAACGGCATCCCCGCTGGTGAAATCATGGAGAAGACGCTCCAGATTAGACGATACCAGAATATCCATAGACGGAGAGATGGTGTTGTAAAAGGGCCGGTTGCGGTCATAGACGCCGGTCCGGATGAAATCGGTGAGGACATTGTTCTGGTTGGAGGCGCAGATCAGCTTACCCAGGGGCAGTCCCATCTTTTTGGCATAATAGGCGGCCAGGATATCACCGAAGTTGCCGGTGGGCACACAGACGTTGAGTTTGTCCCCCTTTTCCAGAGCCCCCTCCTTCATCATGTCACAGTAGGCCGAAACGTAGTAGACGATCTGCGGGAGCACCCGGCCCCAGTTGATGGAGTTGGCGGAGGAGAGGAAAAAGCCCCTCTGCGCCAGTTCTTCCTTCAGCTCGGGATCGGAAAAGATGCGCTTGACTCCGGTCTGGGCATCGTCAAAGTTGCCCACCACGGAGCAGACCCCCACGTTGCTCCCCTCCTGCGTATTCATCTGGAGCTCCTGAACGGCGGAGACCCCGTCCTTGGGGTAGAACACCAGAATGCGGGTGCCCGGCACATCCCGGAATCCCTCCAAAGCGCCTTTGCCGGTATCCCCCGAGGTCGCCACCAGAATGCAGGCCGTTTTTCCCTCTCCCTCTTTCCGCAGTGCGGCAGTGAGAAGGTGGGGCAGCATCTGGAGAGCCAGGTCCTTGAAGGCACAGGTAGGTCCGTGCCAGAGCTCCAGAGCATAGGTGCTTTCGTCCACTTTGCGGACGGGGGCCACCCGGGGATCATCGAATTTCCCGTTGCCATAGGCGCTGGTGCTGAATTTGGACAGCTCCGAAGCGGTATAGCCGTCCAGAAACATATTCATCAGATAGACTGCCCGCTGCTGATAAGTCATGGGCGCCAGCGTATTCAGGGCATTCCCCGCAATGGAAGGAATGGCCTCCGGGGTATAGAGTCCGCCGTCGGGCGCCAGGCCGTAGGCAATCGCCCCGGACGCGGTGGTCTTTCTCAGCTTGTCTCTGGTGCTCACATAGTACATACTTCTCTCACAACCCTCATTAAGTTATTGGCAAACAGGTCTTCCACCCGTTCTTCCGAATAATTCAGCTGCAGCAGCCGGTTGGCCAGCCTGTCCAGGTCCTGGATGCCGGAGATTCCTCCGGGAGGCGTGGTAATACCGTCCCAGTCTCCGCCCAGAGAGACGTTTTTCTCTCCCCCCAGGCCGAACCAGTGTTCAATATGCGCCACCACTGTGTCCAGATCCGGGTCTGGCCCCAGAAATTCGTCACACATGTTGAGGCCCGCCACACCATGATTGCTTATTATGGCAGTAAATTGCGCATCGGTCAAGTTCCGCTTGTGTCCGCAGACCGCCCGGGCGTTGGAGTGACTGGCAAAGACAGGTTTTTTCGCCAGTTCCATCACATCCCAGAAGCCGGGGTCAGACAGATGGGACACATCCACCAGCATGCCCAGCTCCTGCATCCGGATCACAAAAGCCCGTCCCCGGTCAGTAAGGCCCTTGTCAGCCCCCTCGTCGTTGCTGCCGGAGAGCGGATTTTCAAAGTTCCAGGTCAGGTTCACCGCCCGGACCCCCATCTGATAGGCCCTCTCCAGTTTGTCCAGATCGCAGTCCAGCAGTTCGGCCCCTTCTACGGAGAGAAAGGCCGCCTGCCGGCCCGAGCGCCAGGCAGCTTCCGCCTCCCGGGCGGTCCGGCAGTGAACCACCCAATCGGCCTGGGCGGCCATTTCCCGCCGAAAGATGGCGTATTCCTCCTGAAACACCTGATACAACGGCCGGTCAGGCGTCTCATCCCTGGAGCCGAAAATGGCGAAAAACTGGGCCCAGCCATCGTACTTTCTCATCCGTTCCAGATCCAGATGGCCTTCATTTTTCCGAATATTACCGCCCCGGAGATAACAGCGCAGGATGGTATCGCAGTGCCCATCGAACACCTTGAACATATATGGATCACCTGTCTCTCTTTTCACGAAAACGCGTTTTCAATATAAATGATGCATGGCGAACGGGTGTCCATCCCCTGCGGGGCATAGACCTCGGCCACATCAAAGCGGGGCTGGAGATCGGTCGGATGCTCCGCCAAGTAGAGAGAAGCCGCCGTCTTCAGCTTTTCCTGCTTCCGCCAATCCACCGCCTCCCGGGGCTGGGCAAAGCGGTTGTTCTTCCGCAGCTTCACCTCCACCAGGCGGAGGTAGGTTCCATCGGCGGCAATGAGATCGATCTCACCCTGACGGCAGCGCCAGCCGGAGGCCAGAATGACGCAGCCTCTCCGCCGCAGATCCTCGGCCACCAGGTCCTCTCCCCAACGGCCCAGCGGCTTCCGCGCTCCCCCGGAGCTCATGCTCTGCCCGCCTCCCACTTTTTCAGGAAGCTCCTGCGGTGGATGGGACTGGGGCCATATCGATCCAGCATCTCATAATGGAGCCTGGTAGGATAGCCCTTATGCTGCTCAAAGTGGTATTCCGGGTACCGCTCCGCCATCTCCTCCATGTAATGATCCCGGCTCACCTTCGCCAGGATGGACGCAGCGGCGATGCTGGCGCTGCGGCTGTCCCCTTTTACCGCCGTTTCATGTGGAAAGGAAATTCCCTTGTCGCGGTTTCCGTCGATCAGAGCGTAGTCAGGAGCAGGATTCAACTGCTCCATTGCCCGCTCCATCGCCAGAATCCGGGCGTTGAGGATGTTGATCTCGTCAATGGTCTTCTCGTCCACCGACGCCACCGCCCAGGCCACCGCCTGAGCCTTGATCTGCTCAAAAAGCACCTCCCGGCGTCTGGGAGTCACCTGCTTGGAGTCGTTGAGCCATTTGAGCTCCAGATACCTGGGCAGGATGACCGCTCCGGCATAAACCGGCCCGGCCAGAGGGCCCGCCCCTGCCTCGTCCGCGCCGCAGACCAGCTGATAGCCGGCGGCCCAGCAGGCCTCTTCCAGTTCCCAGAGCTTCATGCTCCCGCCTCCGGAGGAAGCTCCAGAGTAAAGCGTCCAAGCTTTCCGGATCGGAACTCGTCCAGCAGGATACGGGCCATCCGTTCCGCGTCAAATTCGCCGCCTGAGATCCGGAACCCCCGTTTGGCGGCGGCGGCCTGGAGCAGCTCATAGCCGTAGGCTATGCTGTCCTGTCCCTCATCTCTGGCCGGCACCTCCAAATGATACCGCTCTTCCAGAGCCCCGGGATACCGTTCGGACAGATCATCCATCAGCCGGCAGGCCAGAGTCTCCACGTCCATGATATCATCCTTTACCGCGCCGGTATAGGCCAGGTGGAGGCCCACCCGTTCATCTTCAAACTTGGGCCACAGGATACCCGGGGTATCCAGCAGGGCCAGCCCCGCATCCACCGTGACCCACTGCTTCCCCCGTGTGACTCCCGGCCGGTCCCCGGCCTTGGCCGACTTGCGCCGGGCCACCTGATTGATAAATGTGGACTTGCCCACATTGGGCACACCCACCACCATGGCCCGGATAGGGCGTCCCACCTGTCCCTTGGCCTGCCATCGGGCGATCTGCTCCTTCAGGAGTTCCCGGGACACGGCAGAGAAACGGTTGACCCCCTTCCCTGTTTTGGCATCTGTTTCCAGCACAGCAAAGCCCTGACGCTGAAACATCCCTGACCAGGCCCGGTTTCCCGCCGGGTCAGCCTGGTCGGCCCGGTTGAGGACCACCAGCCTGGGCTTGGAGCCCACCAGGGCGTCAATATCCGGATTCCGGGACGAGACCGGAATCCGGGCGTCAATGATCTCAGCCACCATGTCCACCTGGCCCAGATCGGCCTCGATCTGCCGCCGGGTCTTGGTCATATGGCCGGGATACCACTGAATATTCATATCCCGTCCCCCTTCCACTGCGTTGAATTCCATTATACACAATTTTTCGCCCGTTGAAAAGGCACTCGAATTGTGGATCAGTCAGTTCCGCATACAAAAAAGGAGCGGTCACCCGCTCCTTTCCTGTATGGTCTTACAGCTTCTCCTTGAGCTTGGCGCTCTTGCCCACGCGGTCGCGCAGGTAATACAGCTTGGCCCGGCGGACCTTGCCCTTGCGCACCAACTCGATCTTCTCCACAGCGGGGGCATGGATGGGGAACACCTTCTCGACGCCAACCCCGTAAGACACGCGGCGGACGGTGATGCTCTCGTCGATGCCGCCGTGCTTTTTGGCGATCACAATGCCCTCGAAAACCTGGATACGCTCACGGCTGCCTTCCTTGATCTTCACGTGGACGCGAACGGTATCGCCCACATTGGCCACGGGGGGTTCAGCCTTGGTGTACTTGGCGGTAAAAGCCTGCATGAGATCCATTTGTATTTCCTCCTAGTTTATAGGTGTTCATACCGGTTTTGTCTGCCATCTCTGTTCCTCGGATGGCACCGCAGCGGAACGCCCTTTATTGAGACTGAAGTATTTTACCACCTGTCCCCATAAAAATCAAGCGTGTTTTTCGTTTTTTCCGTTAAAATGTGCCATTTTTTCGTTCCTGTTTCGCCATGCCGGCCATCCACAGTCCTGTAATGAGCAAGGTAAAATTCCGTCCGCCGCTCTGCCAGAGCAGAAGCGAGCCGAAAAAGGTCAGCGCCGCGGCAAATCCCACAGCGCAGATCTCTGTGAGCCGGTGTCCCGCTTCCGGTTTTCCCATCATTTCCGCCAGAGAAATCAGAGCCCGCCCCCCGTCCAGCCATCCCACGGGAAGCAGATTCAATACAGCAAGGCCCAGATTGAGCCCTGCGAACAGGTAAAACCGTTCCTCCAGTCCGATCCGGGCCAGGCGGGCGCTGAACAGGGCCGCAGCCAGGTTTACGGCCGGTCCCGCCAGCGCGGCCAAAAAAAGTCTGCCCGGCGGGAGCGGCCGGACAGCAGACAAATGAAGTTCCGCTCCGGCGGCGGTGAGCCTCAGCCGGGTCACCCCTCCCCCCAGCAGATGGATGGCAGTCAAATGGCCCAGCTCATGAAGGGCGCAGGCCAGAAGGGCCCAGAGCACTACCCCGTCTGCATCCAGATAATAGAGAAGCGCAGCGAGGAAAAGAAATCCTCCGCTGACCTCTATCCGGCAGCGGGTCATGACAGTGTTTGAATATAATAGAGAGGTTCCAGCCAGATCCCGTCTTTTTTCAGTTCAAAATGGAGATGGGGACCGGTGACCTTGCCGGTGGCGCCGGATTCTGCCACCTTTTCCCCCGCCGCCACTGTCTGGCCCTGCTGAACGCACAGTTTGCTGCAATGCGCGTAGAAGGTGGTCACTCCGTTGTCGTGCCGAAGCTGAAGGTACTGACCGTATGTCTCACTCTCCCCGATATAATCTACTTTCCCGGCGGCGAAGGCTTTGACTTCTGTTCCTATCTCCACGCCCAGATCTACTCCGCTGTGGAATTTCTCCCCACCGTCAATAGGGTGTTCCCTCCAGCCAAAGTCAGAGGCAACTGTACCCAGCACCGGACTCACTGTTTCCTCCAGACCCAGATCATAGCGGTCCATGGTGGCATTGGCTGGCAGAGCCGGACCGTTGTACTCCACATGGACCACCGAAACGTGTTCAGATGCCGGATCCTGTTCCCCTGATTTCTCTGTTTGATCCCGGGATACGCTCTGGGACATGGGCGCGGTGGCTTCCGATGCCTCTCTCCTGCCCGGGTCCGCCAACGCGGCGCGGCCTTCTTCACTCTGCAAAGCGGTCAACGTCTCCTGATAAAGATAGCCCCCCGCTCTGTCCGAGGAGTCAGCCTGTTCCCGTGGAAGAAATACATCCACCCACAGGGTCTGCAAAGTATCCTTCACCGGCTGACCCGAGGCAATTGACCACCCCAGATCCGTAAACGCGGTTCTGAAATCAGTATCCGCACGGATGGCCTCCGCCAGATTGGATCTCAGCACTCCCAGCTTGTCCGCGCCTTTGGCCAAGAAAACAGTCAAAAATAGAACCAGACAAACCGCCAGCTGAATCAGCCTTCTTTTTTCCCGCTCTCCCAGCTCCGCCTTTTTTCCGCTTTTTCGAACATAAATCCGCCGTCCCCCCGCCTTTTCCATGCGCATCCACCCCTTTGAATTCTGGTACAACTCTATGAGAAGCGGCCCGCATCTATACCACCCTGGGCAAAGGTGCTGTCAGGAATTACGCGCAAATTGGTTTGCAGACTCTGGCTGGATGAAGTCAGCCGGCAATAGAGACATCACCCAGAGCCACCTCCAAGCGCTTCATGTTTATGTACTTCTTGTTGTCCCACTGGGTACCGGCCACATGACGCAGCCGGGCACAGACCAGCATGAGAGCAGAGCTGCCGTCCGAAAAGTTCCCACCACACGAGTCCTGAGGCGGATCTCGCGGTTCAGCCGCTCAATTACATTGCTGGTGCGGATCCGGGTCCAATGCTTATAGAGAAAATCACAGCAAGTCAGCGTTTCCTCGACGCTGTCCCCTACACCTTTTTGGCCGCCTTTTTTAACTTCATTTTCCTCAGCTTGGCATCCTTTTTCTCGGGCTGCTTTCTTGCTTTCCTGGGCGTGGATCTCCTTGAGCAATCTTAGTTACCAGCTTTACCCTGGAACGAGGGACAACGGAGAACACATTGCGGTAAAAATAGACTGTGCAGCGCTGGTATTTGGCTCTAGGAAACTCTTCCCCCACAGCTTCCAGCATTCCCAGGCACTTGTCGCCAACAATGAGTTTCACGCCGTCCAGTCCACGGCTTTTGAGCCGCTGAAAGAAATCACCCAACTGGCCTTGTCCTCTTCATGCCTTCAGCGGCACCCAAAACTCCACGGTATCCGTCCTCGTCCCACCGCAATTGCCACCAAAATTGCAGCGTTTTCATACTCTCCGCCCCAGTTACGCCGCAGGCAGATGCCATCCACATAGACATACGGATAAACGTCCTTGAAATGCTCCTGATAGGCCATGTGCGACAACTGAATGTCGGCGGTGATATAGCCGCGTTCCTTGCCGAACTTCAAGATGGGCGAA
>JAQXNP010000059.1 GCA_029098065.1 Clostridiales bacterium
GGCACTATGACGCAGTGCCCTTCGTCTGCACCGCCACGGAGCCTTTGCGGCTGGATGGGGTGCGGGTCATCGGCGAGCGGGTCAATCCCACCGGGAAAAAGCGGTTTCAACAGGCTCTGCTGGAGCAGGATCTGGACTATATTCTGGATGTGGCCATCCAGCAGGAGGATGCCGGGGCGGATATCCTGGACGTCAATGTGGGCTTCCCCGGAGTGGATGAGGCGGCCATGCTGCCCCGGGTGGTGAAAAAGCTCCAGAGTGCCGTCTCTCTGCCTCTGCAGCTGGACTCCTCCAACCCGGACGCCCTGGAGGCCGGCCTGCGGGTCTACAACGGCAAGGCGGCAGTGAACTCGGTCAACGGCGAACGGTCGGTGCTGGATCGGATCTTGCCCATTGTGAAGAAATACGGTGCCAGCGTGGTGGGGCTGACCTTGGATAAAGGCGGGATCCCGCAGACGGCGGAAGGCCGGGTGGCCATTGCCCGGCGCATTCTGGACGCCGCCCTGGCCCACGGCATCCCAAAAGAGGATGTCTGGATCGACTGCCTGACTCTCACCGTCTCAGCCCAGCAGGATCAGGCGGCAGAAACCCTGAAGGCAGTGCGTACGGTCCGGGAGGAGCTGGGGCTCCAGACAGTGCTGGGGGTATCCAATATCTCCTTTGGCCTTCCCAGCCGCTCTCTTATCACCCAGAATTTCCTCATTCAGGCTATGGCGGCGGGACTGACGCTGCCCATCATCAATCCCAATCAGAAGGAGATGTTGGACGCGGTGGCGGCCTTCCGGGTCCTGTCCGGGGAGGACACCGGGTGCCGAGCCTATGTGGCCCGCTTCACCGGAGTCTCCCCCGCTGTTCAGGCTGTCTCTGCACAGAGCGGGGAGATGACGCTGGATGACGCCATTCTCCGTGGGCTGAAGGCCGATGCAGGCAAATTGGCCAGGGCGGCGCTGGAACACGAGGATGAGCTCGCCCTGGTGGAGCGGCATCTGATCCCCGCCCTGGATCAGGTGGGCGAGGGCTATGAGCAGGGCAAAGTTTTTCTGCCCCAGCTCCTCAGTGCAGCTCAGGCTGCCCAGGCTGTCTTTGAGGTCATTCGTGCCTCCATCGCGGTGAAGGGAGGCGCACCTGTCAAAAAGGGAACTCTCATCATTGCCACAGTGCAGGGAGACATCCATGATATCGGAAAAAACATTGTCAGAACGGTGCTGGAGAATTACGGCTATGAGGTGCTGGATCTGGGCCGGGACGTGCCGCCGGAGACGATTGTGCAGTCGGCGACAGAGCACGGAGTGCGTCTGGTGGGTTTGTCCGCCCTGATGACCACCACGCTGCCCTCCATGGAGGAGACCATCCGGCAGCTGAAGGAGCTGCCCCAGCCGCCAGCGATCTTTGTAGGCGGCGCAGTGGTCACGCCGGAATACGCCCGGAAGATGGGGGCGGATTATTACGCGAAAGATGCCCGCCAGTCAGTGGAGATTGCAAGGAAGGTGTTGGGATGACAGACATTCGTACTGATTTGAAGGAAAACCGCCCGCTGCTGTTTGACGGTGCCATGGGCACTTGCTTTGCCGCTTTGCCCGGCCGGGCGGAGGAGCGCTGTGAGCTGGCCAATCTCCTCCACCCGGAGGAGATTGCAAGCATTCACCGGGCTTATCTGGAAGCCGGCTGCCGGGCAATCAAGACCAACACCTTCACTGTGGGAGTGGATCTGGCCCAGGGCCGGGAGGAACTGGCCGGCCAGCTCATTCAGGCAGGCGGCCGCCTGGCGCTGGAGGCCGCAGACGGCCGCGATGCCTATGTGTTCGCGGATATCGGTCCCGCACCGGAAGGCGGAAAACTGAGCCGGGGAGAGAATTACTGCCGGCAGGCCGATCTCTTTCTGGCGCGGGGTGTTACCCATTTTCTGGCGGAGACCCTCCCCTCCGACGAGGGAATTGGAGAACTGGCCCGTCATCTGAAGGCCCGCTGTCCGGAGGCCTTTCTGATCGTCTCCTTTGCCGTGGCCTTTGATGGGACCACCTGTGAGGGCTTCTCCGGCCGGACGCTTCTCCGCCGCACTGCCGCGCTGCCGGAGGTGGATGCGGTGGGTTTCAACTGTGTATCCAGCCCCCACCATATGCTGGAATACATCCGGACGCTGGATCTGAGCGGCATCACCCTCTCGGTGATGCCCAACGCGGGGTACCCATCGGTGCTGGGCCGCCGGACGGTGTTCCAGGGGACGCCTGACTATTTCGGACAGAAGCTGGCCCAGATCGCCCAGGCCGGAGCAGCCATCGTGGGCGGCTGCTGCGGCACCACACCGGAGCATCTGGCCCGGGCCGCTGCGCTGGTGGGCCGGCCCCCTGTTACCTTGCACGCTCAGGCGGCGAAGGAGCTGCCGCGCAAACCAAAGCCCCATGTCAACACCCTGGCGGAAAAGCTGGACAGTGGCAAACGGGTGGTGGCGGTGGAGCTGGATCCCCCGGTAGACGACGATATTTCCTTTTTCCTGGATGGAGTTCGAGACCTGCGGGACGCGGGGGCCGACGCGGTCACCTTGGCTGACTGTCCCATTGGCCGGCCCCGGGCAGACAGCAGCCTGCTTGCCTGCAAGATCAAGCGGGAACTGGGTGTGGAGCCCTTGCCCCATATGACCTGTCGGGATCGGAACCTCAACGCCACCAAGGCCCTGCTGCTGGGACTGTCCATTGAGGGGGTCCACAACGTGCTGCTGGTCACCGGTGATCCCATCCCTTCTCAGGACCGGGACGAGGTCAAGAGTGTGTTCAATTTCAATTCCCGGAAACTGGCCCGCTATGTCAGCGGCCTCAACGAGACGGTGTTGCAGACTCCCTTCCGGATCTTCGGGGCGCTGAACCTGAACGTCCGGAACTTTGAAATTCAGCTGAAGCTGGCCCAGGAGAAGGAGGCCAACGGGGTTACCGGTTTCCTGACGCAGCCGGTGCTGTCCCGGGAGGCGCTGGAAAACCTGAAGCTTGCCCGTCAGACGCTGAAGGGCAAGCTCCTGGGCGGTGTGTTCCCCATGGTCAGCCACAAAAACGCCGTTTTCCTGAACAATGAGGTCCCAGGCATGCGGGTATGTGACGAGATCACAGCGCTGTATGAGGGGAAGGACCGGGACGCGGCAGAGGATCTGGCGGTGACCATCTCCGCCCGAATCGCCCGGGAGATCGCCCCCTATACCGACGGGGTTTATCTGATGACTCCCTTCAAACGGGTGGCGCTGATGACCCGGATCATTCGGGAGCTGTGAGCACAAACCGGCAGAGGCAAATCATGGAGCCGCGCCGCGGGGAGATCCCCC